>CAIJOU010000663.1 GCA_903822375.1 Candidatus Hydrogenedentota bacterium | reverse complement strand
ATGTGAATTAGGTCTTGACATTAATTGATTCGTTAACTAACATACCGCCGAAAATTGAAGGGTCGATGTGTGAAAGTCAGCCCTTATTCGGACAGTTTACTAGATTCCGAGGGACCCGTTCCTCTTTCCAATGTCTTCCAGCGGCCGAAATGAAGAACGGGTTAGGGTGAGTAAGAGGATGTGCATCGAATGCCATACGGCTCGAATGTCAAGAGTTAATTGATCAAGGTGATGGCGGTGACGGGGTGCGCAGGGTGGATTGAGTATGGAGCGGGATTGCAGGTTTGAGACATCTGACATCCCAAAGGGGGCCGGAGCGCCGGAGGTTATAGATACGTTCGATTACGAGACGCAACAGGAGCACAACTTGCCGTGAACACAATGAAAACCTTTCGGACGATGTTGGCGGCATTTGCCGCGGGCATTCTTGCGTTTTCCGGTCCCGCTCTTGCGGCGACAATTGTGGTGACCTCCGGGGGCAGCCTCGAAACGGCCATCAACACCGCGAACGGCAACGCGGACACGTCGAACACTATTCAGCTTCAGGGCACCTCATACACCATTAACGGTCGGCCAACACAGATTTCCAAGCCGCTCACCATTACGTACGCTCCGGGCAACACCGCACCGATTTTGATAAACAAAACGGGAGGCAGTTCACAAGGGCTCAGACTGACCCTCGCTTCTGGAACGGTGTCCATCATCGGGTATTCCTCCACCTCCCCGATCACCATCAGGAACAGCAAGAGCAGTTCGGACGTGCTCCTGATGAACAGCACCAGCAGTACCTGCAACGTGATACTGACCAACGTGGTGCTGGCGCGTCCGACAAGCGGGACCTCCAGCAGCGGCAAATACATCAACTTTCCCAATGCCAATACGGCGCAGGCCCATGCATTCACCAATCTTGTGTTCCAAGGCGGCGCCACCGGCAAAACAAGTTCCGTAGTCACGATTGGCAGCGTGACCGGTGGGGCTCCACCCCAGACGCTGGTTACCATGAATAATGTCGACTTTTCCCAAGCCAACGGAACGGGCGTGCGGCTCTTTTTCGGCCACGTTAATCTGACTGCTTCCAATTGCATCATTGCGAGCACCGCCACCGGCAATGCCGTCGCGCTGGACAGCAATGGCACTGGCTCGGCAGATTCGCTCCTGGTTTTCAAGGACTGCTCCTTCCGGTCAGGCACCGCAAACCTGCTAAACGCCCTTGATGCGGCCTCGACATTCCGATTCTACCGGCCCATTTTCCTGGGGCGCTGCGGCACCACGGCATTTGCCTACGGCGCCACGGCGGCCACGGCGGCCACGGTTGAAATCTACGGTAGCAACGACGATGGCAGCCCCCGGGCCTCGAAGACCGATTTGACGCCGCTGTTTACGACAGGCACGGGACTCCTGGCCCAGCTGAGGGCGGGCACGCTGCTTCTTCAGGACCTGACCGCAACCCAGAGCGGGTCAAGCGGGTTCATCAATTCCAGCGGGGGAAGCCTCGTGGGAAATCCCACCATAACGATGAACCGATGCCTGTGGACCAACGGCGCAGGGCGCTATGCGTGCACCGCGACCGGGGGGGCATATGCGCCCGTGTTTACCGCCACGAACACGCTCTGGGCGGGCACCAGTTCTGCAACCTCGTATATCGACTTCAGTGGGTCACAAACAGGCTCTGGACAAATCCTGCTTCGCAACGATACGTTGGTTGGCACGCTGACGGGCACGGCCGCCGAACTCGTTCACTTTAAGACCTCGGGAGCCACGGACACAGTGTCGGTGGACGCGTCGGTTATGGACGGTTCCGGCACGACATCGGGGTATGCCTCGCAGGGAAGCCGGCCGTTGACATTGGCAACCGGCGGTGGGTCGTCCATCGTCTGGTCGTCGCAGCATCCCGCGACGGCCTGGTCGGCGGGCGCGCCGGCGGGCACGCTTGCGATCAATCCCAACCTTGATTCCACGGGACATGAGACGGCCAATTCGGCCGGACTGGGCCGCGCTGGAAACAAGACCCAGACGTTGGACGTGGACGGGGAATCCCGGCCCCAAGGCGACACGGACGCCAATGACATCGGCGCCGATGAAAGCGCCTTCCGGAAGAACCCTGTGGTGTCGTCGGTGGCCGTTCAAAGTGGCCTGACGGTGGCCGTTGCCTTCAACAGACCGATGGGCGCGGGTGTCACCACCGCCGCAAATTACACGCTTTCCGGGACGGGCAAGGGCAGTCTTGCGGCAAATCCGGCCAGCGTGGTGTTGGTCAGCGGCAACACATACCGGCTGACCTGGACCGCCGGGGAGATGCGGCTGGGCGGCGACATAACGATTACTGTAACCGCCGCGAATGTCCAGGACTTTGCAGGAAATACAGTGGGCACGCCAAATGCCGCCACGCATGCGGGCGCGGGAATCGCCGTGCAGCCAACGGCAACCGCCATTGCGCCCGTCACCTCCAGCCCGACCAGGGGCGCCACGGTGAGTTTCAGCGTGGCCTTCAGTGAGAGCGTCCAGAACTTCGCAAGCGCCGCGGACGTGGTTGTCAATCAGACCGGCACGCTGGCACATTCCGGCGTTACAATCTCAGGCGGGCCGCAGAATTATACCGTCGACGTGACCGGTGTGACAGGGGACGGCACCATGACGCTGGCGGCCGCCACGGCCTCGGACATTCAAGACTTGGCCGGCAATCCTCTCGCATCGAGCGTGACGAGCGCCGCCGTGACCGTCGACCACACCGGGCCCGCCGCAACGGCGACACCCATAACCCCAAGTCCGACCAGCGGCACATCCGTCAGCTTCAATGTGAGTTTCTCGGAGGCGGTGCTGAATTTCAACAGTGCCGCGGATTTGTTGATTACCAAGACGGGTACTTTGGCCCACACGGGGACAACGATTTCCGGAGGTCCACAGAGCTACACGGTGAACCTTACAGGCGTCACGGGGGACGGGACGTTCACCCTCGCCGCGAATATGTCCTCCGACGTTACCGACGCCGTGGGCAATCCACTCGCGTCCAGCGCCGCGAGCAGCGGTCTCACGGTGGATCAAAGTGCGGCTGTCTGCAATGTGATTACGCCCACGACGGCAAGCCCCACAAACGCCGGGACCGTAAGTTTCACGGTTGAATTCAACGAGAATGTTGTGAATTTCAACAGTGCCGCCGACCTCCTCTTCACCCAAAGCGGAACACTGGCGCATACCGGGGCCACGATTTCCGGAGGACCGAAGGTCTACACGGTCAATGTGACCGGGGTAACAGGCGACGGTGCCATGACGCTTAAAGTAAGCACATCTTCCGATGTCCAAGACTCGGTGGGTCATGCGCTGGCCTCAAGTGTTGCCAGCGCGGCCGTCACAGTGGACCAGACGAAGCCCACGGTGTCCACCGTGCAGGTGCGGACAGGACTGACCGTTGAGGTAACCTTCAGCGAATCCATGGGCGCGGGAGCCACCACTGCGACCAATTACACGGTGTCCGGCGCAGGCAAAGGCACTTTGGCAGCCAGCCCCGCCGGAGTGGTTTTGACGACGGGCAACACATATAGGTTGACTTGGACATCGGGAGAGATGTTCAACGGCGGCTCGGTTACCATAACGGCGGCCAACATCCAGGACCTGGCCGGCAACACCGTGGGCACGCCCAACAGCGCCACGAATGCGGGTGGTGGTATTGGCGTTGCGCCCACGGTGGCAACATCGTCCACGGCGGCCAATCCGACCAGGACTTCGCCCATTCCGATGACCATCACGTTCAGCGAAAACGTGACGGGATTCGATGTGACGGACATCGTTGTCGGCAATGCCACAAAGAGCGGCTTCCAGAGCACGGACGGGGCGCATTACAGTGTCAATCTTACGCCCTCGGGCCAGGGGCCTGTAACCGCCGACATAGCGGCCGGCGTGGCCGCGGACGCGGCCGGCAATTCGAACCTGATTGCGCCGCAACTGGCCCGCGTGTACGACAGCATTGCGCCAACGGTGGCCATGAGCTCGACGACCTCCGCAGCCACGAACGACACGCCCATTCCCGTAACCGTCACGTTCAGCGAACCCGTAACCGGATTTGCCGTTACGGACATCGCCGTGACCAACGCGACGGCCGGAAACTTCGTGGCCATTGACGCGGCCCACTATAGCGTGGAACTCATCCCCACGGCCGATGGTGCCGTGACCGCGAACATTGCGGCGGGCGTAGCCAATGACCTGGCCGGGAACCCGAACGCGGCGGCCCCGGCATTTGCGCGGACCTTCGATACGGTGCCGCCGACGGTAACCATAAGTTCTACGGCAGGTGACCCGACCAACCTGTCTCCGATTCCCGTGACACTGGTGTTCAGCGAACCGGTGACCGGATTCTCCGTGGAAGACATTTCGCCGACCGATGCGATAGTCGCCAATTTCCATGCTACGGACGGCTCCCATTACAGTTTCGACCTGTATCCGTCCTTGGACCCGCTTAACACAAACAAGACGGTATTGGTGGACATTGCGGAGGGTGTCACACAGGACGCGGCGGGCAATCCAAATGTTGCCGCGGCACCGTTTAGCCGCAAGTACGACAACAAGCGACCCACGGCGACTCTGGATGCGCTCGTGTCAAGCCCTACGAACAGTTCCACCATCACCCTGGTCGTCACATTCAGCGATGATGTCACTGGATTTGACATCAGCGACGTGGTCGTAACGAACGCGACCAAGAGCAATTTCGGCGGGGAATTGGCTGACTATACCCTGGATCTTACCCCGACAGCCCAGGGCTTGGTGACGGCCACGGTGCCCGAAAACGTAGCCCAAAGCATGGCAAAGAACGGCAACACCGCATCCAACACCAAGAGCATCCTCTATGACTCGCTTGCTCCCTCGGGGACACTGCTGGTCAACGGCGGCGCCCCGTACACGACCATCCGGGGTGTGTCACTGACAATGGATATCTCGGACGCGGGTTCGGGCGTCAAAGACATGCAGTTCAGCAACGATGACTCCTCCTACAGCGCCTGGCAAGCCTATGCGCCGTCCACGTCCTGGACCCTGACCGCGGGCGACGGCGCAAAGACCGTGTACGCGCAGTTCAGAGACAACGCAGGCAACACGTCCAAGACCAGCAAAGCCATCATGCTGGACACGACGGCACCCACGGGTGCCGTCAGTATCAGCACGACCACGCCGGGATATGTGAACTCGGGCACAGTGAGTCTGGCGCTATCGGCGACCGACGGCTCCGGCGGTTCGGGTTTGGCCAAAATGCGTTTCAGCAACGACAACAGCACTTGGGGCGATTGGGTTGCGTACGGTACCGGAACGTCGTGGGCCGTCCCCGCGGGCGATGGGGCAAAGACCGTCTACGCACAGTTCCAGGACAATGCGGGCAACGTGTCCACGAGTTGCAGCACCAGCGTAACGCTGGACACGGCCGCGCCCACGGGCACGATCAGTATCAACTCGTCCACGCCGGGTTTCGTGAAATTGACGGACGTTACACTGACCCTGAGTTCGGCCGACACAGGCTCCGATGGCGTGCAGATGCGGTTCAGCAACGACAATGCGGTATGGAGCAGTTGGGAGCCCGCCGCCACAAGCAGGACTTGGGCGCTGTCCACCGGCGACGGCATGAAGACCGTCCAAGTGCAGTACAAAGATGCGGCGGGCAACGTGTCCGGCAGCTACAGCGACACCATTAAACTGGACGCAACGCCGCCCACCGGCACGATAAGCATTGACGGCGGAGCAACCCACACGGGGCAAGCGCTCGTAACGCTGACAATAAACGACGCCAGTGACGGCGGCTCCGGTGTGACGAGGATGCGCTTCAGCAATGACGGCAGCTCTTGGAGCCCCTGGCAGGCTCATGAGCAGACCGCGACCTGGACCCTGGCCCCGGGCGACGGCTTGAAGACGGTGTACGCCCAGTTGCAGGACGGGGCGGGCAACATATCCACGAAACCCATTGGCGCAAGTATAACGCTGGATACGTCCTTTCCAGGAGTCCTATTGACCGGTTTGGCGAGCGGCGCGACCCATGATCCGTTTACCGTGACGGCGACGTTCACCGAAGGCGTGAGCGGGTTTGCCGTGGGGGACGTGGCGGTGACCAATGGCATCGTTTCCGTCTTCAGCGGCGCCAGCGGTGACGCGGTCTATTCCTGGACCGTCATTCCTGTGTCTGATGGCACCGTTACGGTGTCTGTGCCGGCTGGCGCATGTTCTGCGACTGGGGGCGCCCATAACCTGAACGCTGCATCCAACACGTTGAGTGTCCTTTACGACACGATGCCTCCCACCGCCACCGTGTCCATCAATGGTGGAGCTGAATACACCACCAGCGCGGGCACGATTCTGACGATGACCGCGACAGACGGGGCTTCGGGCGTTCAGGACATGCGAATGAGCTTCAGCAATGAAGACGACGAGGCCTCCTTCACTCCGTGGCAACCCTACGCCCCGACCGCTTCATGGGACCTGTCCGCGGGCGACGGCACCAAAACGGTCTATGCACAGTTCAGGGACAGGGCTGGAAACGTGAGCAGAACGAGTGACACGATCATTCTGGACACGACAGCCCCCACGGGCACCCTGACCATTGACAATGCGGGAGCCGCCCCGGGCTTCGTGAATGCCGCCGCAGTTCACCTGACCCTGTCGGCCACGGACGCCAGTCCCGGTTCGGGTCTTGTAAAGATGCGTTTCAGTAATGACAACGGCACTTGGAATGGCGACTGGGTTGACTACGGCATCGGCGCCTCTTGGACGCTGCCTGCCGGCGACGGTTTGAAGACAGTCTACGCGCAGTTCAAGGACGCGGCGGGCAATGTGTCCACCGGCACCATCCGAGGCACCACAACACTGTACACCGCCGGGCCCACGGGCACGATGCTCATAGACGGCGGGGCGGCATGCACGTCAAGCGGTGTCGTGACGTTGACACTGTCGGCAAACGATGTCATGGGCTTGGGCATGGCATCGATGCGTTTCAGCAACGACGGCAGCGCCTGGAGTGCCTGGGACGCCTACAACACCAGCGCGTCCTGGACGCTGGCCGCAGGTGATGAGGGTCCCCGGACGGTCTATGCGAAGTTCCGGAATACCTTGGGCGATGAGTCCTCCTCCGTCATCAGCGCCGGCATCTTCTTTGATCCAACTCGAATGACGACGCTCCTGAGTTCCACTGCGCCGAACACGGTCACCGGACCGCTTGTCGTGTCGGCCACCTTCGCCGAACCGGTCACCGGTTTTGATGCTGCGGACGTTACGGTGACAAACGGAACCGTTGGCTCGTTCACCGGGTCAGGCACCGGCTACAGCTGGACCGTGACGCCAACGGAAAACGGTCCCCTGACGGTATTTGTGGCGGCGGGTGCGTGCCAGGATGCGGACGCATCCCAGCACCCCAACGAGGCGTCCAACGTGCTGACTCGGACCTATGCCAACGGGATCGCGCCCTATCTGGTCCTCGGCACCACGGCAACGAATCCGACCAATGCGGCATTCAAAGTCACCGCTACCTTCAGCGAGTCCGTTACCGGCTTTGATGCGGCGGACGTGCAGGTGACCAACGGTGCCATTTCCGGCTTTGCCGGTTCCGGCAGCAGCTATGGCTGGACAGTAACCCCGGCGGCCGAGGGTGCGGTGAGTGTCTTTGTGGGGGCAGGGGCATGCACCGGGGCGTTCGGTGTGGTCAACACGCAATCGAACACGCTGGCACGAACTTACAGCCCCACCGCGATCACCGGGGCGGTGACCATCAACAACGGCGAGCGATACACGAACGCCGCTGACCATGTGGTGACGCTGGCGCTGACCGCCTCCTCCGGTGTGACGCAAATGTGCTTCAGCAACGACAGTGCAACCTGGAGTGCATGGGAAAACTTCGCCGTGGCCAAGGCATGGACGCTGTCCGCCGGTGACGACGACAAGACCGTGTATGTGCGATTCAGCGACGGGGCCAACAGGGTGTTCACAGCCAGCGGGACCATCACGGTGGACACGGCCCCGCCGTCGGTGACGTTGAGCACCACGGCACCAGCCAACATCACCGCACCGTTTGCCGTTACGGCGAACTTCAGTGAAGCGGTAATCAATGTAATCAGCAGCGATGTGACGGTAGTCAATGGAAGGGTTTCCGCCTTCTCCGGCGCACTGGACAGCTATACCTGGACGGTGACGCCGATGGGCGCCGGAGTGGTGACGGTATCCCTGCCTGCGGGGATATGCTCCGACCCGGCCTATAACGCCAATACGGCATCGGAAGCGTTGAGCGTGACCTACAGCGTGCCACAGGGCGGCTCCGACTCCGACCACGACGGCGTGGTGGACAGGCTGGATGATTTCCCGGACGATGCCACGCGCGCCTTCACCAATGCTTATCCCAGCAAGAACAATTGGGGAGCCCTCGCGTTTGAGGACAACTGGCCCAGCAAGGGCGACTACGACCTGAACGATCTTGTGCTGCGCTACGAGGTGACAACCGTCACGGACTATTACGGCAAGATCAAGGACATCGAGATCGCCGCAAAAATTCAGGCACGCGGCGGCACATTCAAGAGCGGTTTCGGTATCGAGATGAACGGCCTGCCGCGGGCCAGTGTTGAAAGCGCCGCGCTGACCGTCACCGATTACGCATTGAATTATCCCAGAACGACCGTGGTAAACCCGGTAATGCCGGAAGACGACGAGGCCAACCTGACGTGGATCTTCTTTGAGGATGCAAGTGTCTATGACCCGCCGCATGCCAACGGCACGTTCTTGAACACCGAATCCGGGTCGACCAGAAAATCCGGCGCCCTATTCGTGCTGAAGATGACGTTTGGCACGGCGCAAGACCCGCGCACGGTTGGATTGCCCCCGTACAACCCGTTTATTTTCAGCACGGCCAATCCGGCGAAGGAAGTGCATCTTCCCTACCATACACCGACGAAATATGCGCTGGTCAACGGTGCCGGACTTTTTGGCACAGCCGACGACGACTCGACGGGGGTTGCCGGCCGGTACTACGTGACAAACGATAAATCGGGTGCAAGAGGTCTTCCTTGGGCACTCGACCTCGGAGAATCGTGGAACCATCCCCTGGAGACAGTGGAAGTCAGCGCCGTGTATCCCGGCTTTGTTCCCTGGACCAATTCGGGCGGCGTGGACGTTACGGACTGGTATTTGCGTCCCAAAAAGGGCGAGACGCTGTACTACGTGTACCAACCCATAACATACATACCAAATTAAGGCAAAAGCGGTGTTTGCCGCTGGAAGGTCTTGCATACACGTCGGGGCCGAAAGGCTTCAACAAGAACTGGACGGTTGCCGAACCGCGCAGGGCGCCTGGCAGCGGACAGATAAGGAGAAAGCGGTCATGTGGCGAGCAGGCAGAATGGCGGTCGCGGTGTCAGTCTTGGCGTTCTGTGCCCTGGCATGCCTTGGCTGCACCCCGCCGACAACCATCGATACGGTCAAGGTGCCTGAGGGCTTTAACTTTTCCACCACCCGGGACATTACCGTAAAAGTGAGCGTTGCCGACGGCACCGGGCAGATCAGCGCGGGCACTGAAGTCATTGTGGCGAACACCGAAAAGGAACTCGCTGCGGGCAATTACATCATCCGGGGCGTCACCAACGATCTGGGCGAATTCGAGCGTCTTGTGCGCGTTCCCGCGCGTTTTGACGCGTTGCACGTGCGAGTGTCCCCCTCGGGCGTGGCCAGCGGAACCGACGTGTCTATCGTGAACAACGAAGCTTCCGTGGTGTTTGGCCCATCCTCGTGAGCTGGAGTTGGCCGTGACAACGGCTTTGTCCCAGAATCGCGCAATTCAAACCCGTTTTTCAGGTGTCCGGTGCCTGGGCGGACAATTCACATGATCAAATGTCCACCGTGTCATTCGTTTCCCTGGACGGGGATAACGCATCGGAAGCCCAGCGTCTTGAGTTGGGTGTCGGGGAAGAACCCGCGGCGGTAGGTGCAGGTCAGTTCTTCGGCCTGCGATTCCCAACTGCCGCCGCGTGCGGTGCGTTTGGGTGCGTTTTCCGCGCCCTTGGGGTCCCGACGGAAGAACTGGTAGGGGGTATAGGGGTCGAGCGTCCACTCGTACACATTTCCAGCCATGTCGAGCAGGCCCTCGGGAGTGGCGCCTTCTTCATGCATCATGGTGAATGTGGGCAGGCCCAGATTGTTGTCATAATTGCAGCGGTTGCGGTCCGGCGGAAAGTTGCCCCAGGGATAGCGCCGGTTTTCCTGTCCCCGCGCCGCAAATTCCCATTCCGCTTCGGTCGGCAGCGTCTTGCCGGCCCAGTTGGCATAGGCGAGCGCCTCGTGCCAGGAAACGCCGACGATGGGCTGATCGTCCCCGCCCACATCCGTGTCGCCCCAGAATTTGGGCGGTATTGCCTCGGTCTCCTTGAGGTAGCGCGCGAACTGACCCACCGTGACCGGGGCCCGGTCCATCCAGAACGGGGCGACCCTGACCTCCTCTTCGGGCGCCTCCTCGCGGACGGTGTTGTTGCCCATCAGGAAGGTGCCGCCGGCGAACAGGACCATGTCTTTGGTGGACCCCTGCAGCCCCGCGCTCTGCGCCGCCCGCACGGCCACGCGTTTGTAGGCGCTTTGATAGGCGTTGTGCAGCGCCTGTCGGAAAGACCGGGCATCCTGCCAGCGCTTGTCGCGGTCGGCCGCGAGCGCGCGGTACGCCACGTCGAGCACGGCGGGCGGAACATCACGGCGGCACTCCTCGATGTGCCAGGGGTCTTCCACGGGCGAGTGCAACGTAAGAAGTTCCCGGAACACCAGGCCGACGGCATAGAGGTCGGCGCGCAGGTCCATGGGCTCTCCCATGCGTTGCTCCGGCGCGGCATACTGCAGCGTGCCAATGACCTTCTTGGGTGTGGCCCGCTGCTGCGTGTCCGTCGGCGGGTCGAACACCGCGGCCGTGGCCAGTCCGAAGTCGAGGAGTTTTGTCCTCTCGTTGGACATGACCATGACATTTTCGGGCTTGATATCCCGGTGAATGACGTACTGGTGCGCGTACTCCAGTCCTGCGAGCATCTGGTCGACAATCCGCACGGCGTAGCGGACGTCGGGATAGCGGCGTTCCGCGCGGTGACGGCGAAGGACCTCCCGCAGAGATTCACCCTCCAGGAATTCCATCGAAATGTACAGAATTCCCTCCGGCGTGAAGTTTATGTCATGCACGGCGATGATTTTGTCATGGCGCAGGCGCCGGGCCACTTGGGCTTCCTGAAGGAACAGGTTGCGTGCGCGCTCGGTCTGCAAGAGGCTCGTCCGCATGAACTTAAGCGCCACATGCTCATTGACGAGCGTGTCGTGTGCCCGGTAAACCGTTCCCATGCCGCCGCGGCCAATCGATTCCTGAATGACGTAGCGTCCGGCAACCCGTTCACCTTTGGCGTAATCGACCTCGCCGGACGCGCCAGGCGCGGGCTGGGGGGGGGCGGCACCCTTCGTCGGGGAGTTGAAGGGGGCGGATGCGGGTGGCTGCGTGGGACCGTCCGGACCGGCTCCGGCCCCCGCAGGGACAGACGGAACCGTGAGCGGATGTCCACAACTGAAACATACGCCCTTCTTGCCTTGTATAGTGGGAGGCACAAATATCTGCAACCCGCAATGCGAACACGTCACCGCAATCATATATAAAAGCGTAACGTGGAAGGACCTTATAATACAAGTGCTGTCGGGAAATTACTTGACTGTTCCGGCGGCGGACTTTATAGTCAGTTAAGGAATGACACGCAACATGCCGTGGTTCAGCAACCGGACCCGTACAGCGGCGGCGCAGGCCGCGGCGGATGCTCAGGGAACACGGCAGGAGACCAAGACATGACTGGTTATGCAGGCAGCCCGGATGTCGGGCGCTATTTTGGGCGTTTTTTCGCCGTGTTGGCGGTCAGCCTATGGCTCGCCGCTCCGGCAGCGGTCGCGGCCGCAACCGCGACGGTGGAACTGAATGTCCCGTCAAACGTGGGGGATGTGGCCGAAGTGGGCATCAGTTTGGACTACAGTTCCCCCGCACCGACCGTAATGATCATTTACCTTTCCTTTGACAATATGCGTCTGGTACCCGCCAGGGACTACTACGAGAACATACCCGTGAATTCCCAGGGAGACCCGGTGCGCGACGCGGACGGCAACGTGCAGGCCGTGCTGTCGGCGGTATTGCCGGCATCGGAGGTCGCCGCCGCGGGCAAGACGGTGGATGTGGAGTATTACGCGACGCTTGAAGACAACGTCGCCCGGGGCGGCATTGGAATAGCCGTGGCTGGACTAAACACCGACCCGATGCCCAAGGGAACGCTGCTGAAAGTGGCGTTTCGGGTGCTTGGCGGCAATCAGAGCAGCGACGTGGTTCCCGTATACGGTGTGGATTCGCTCCATCCGGTCATTATCGACGGGCGTGTCGTGGCCTCTTCAGCCTCCGCATCGTCAGGCGACAATATTGCCCTGACCGTGGCTGACGGCAGTGTGGCGTTGGGTTGTGTGCGTCCCGCGGCGCCAACCGGGGTGGTCGCCGGGCAGGACCAGACCGGCAGCGTCAGTGTTTCGTGGAACGGCGTGTCGGGTATGGAGTACCGGGTGTTTCGTTCGGCCACCAATGACCCGTTGTCGGCGCAGGCGCTCGGGGACGGTTGGTCGACCAAAGCAGCTTTTGAGGACGTGACGGTTGCGGCACCCACCGTGGTCACCAGCCCCGGGTGCTTCAAAAAGGGTGTCTACGAGACCGTTCCCTACTACTTCTGGGTGAAATCCCGCGACCTGTCGAGCGGCTGCGAGAGTGATGCAAGCAGTCCCGCGGTACAGGGCTGGAGGGGTGTCTCGAAAGCGGCCGTGGCCGTTGCGGCCGCTTGGCCCGCAGTGGACCCGGGTTCGTGGCTTGTGTTTGCCGTTACGGTGATAATTCTGGCAGTACGGGCGCGCCGCGCACGCCGGTTCGAATAGCGGAACGCGGGAGAGGAGCGGCGCATGCACCCGACACTGTTCAGCGTGGGCGATATACACTTTCACTCTTATACGGTCATGTTTGCTTTGGCCTTTCTTGCGGGTACGCTGTTGTCTGTCCGACAAAACTTCAAACGCGACGAGCCTTTTCCTGTCACCACCATGGGCGGGGTATGGGTGTTCTTTGGTGCCTTGATTGGCTCGAAAGTGTACTGGTGGGCGCAGTACGGCGAATGGGCAGACCTGAAATGGGGCGGGTTTCTTGTGTACGGCGGCTTGGTGTTTTACGGCGGGCTGATTGGCGGCGTGCTGGCGGGCATTGCCTATGTGCGCTGGTGCCGCGCGCCGTTGGGACCGTTGGCGGACCTGGTCATGCCCTATGTGGCGCTGGCTCATGCTCTTGGACGGGTGGGCTGCTTCCTGAACGGTTGTTGCTGGGGTGCCGTCACCAAACTGCCATGGGGGGTCAGTTACCCGAGGGCGGGATGGAACGCATATCACCAACAAGTGAAAGACGGTCTGCTGCAAAAAGGCGCGAAGTATTCGTTGCCGGTTCATCCCACCCAACTCTACGAGGCTGTCGGATGCGTGGTAATATTCCTGGTGTTGCGCTTCATTTACAAGAAAAACACACCCACCGGTCTCATTGTGGCGTTGTATATGCTCTTTTACGGGATGTTGCGCTTTACCACCGAGTGCTTCCGCGGGGACAGTGACCGCCCACTACTGGGGATGACCGTGTCGCAACTGGTTGCCTTGGGGCTGATGGCGGGAGGACTGGGGGCGCTCACCTATCTGCGCCTCTGTGGCAAAGGGGCCGAACAGCCCCCGGCCGAGTTGCCAACGCAAGCGGACTGACGGATTATCCCCATGCCACTTTATCATTATGTGCAGCTGTTGAGCAGGGCGTTGGTCCATCCACTCCAAGAATCCACACAAGCTCCTGCACCCGCCACGTCACTTTTCCTGTCGCACACGGGCGAATGCCCTGCGATTTTGCTCTTTTAGTACTATTCGGACATCAAATTGCAGAGAAGCGCCGCGGCAACGCGATTCTCAGTCATTCCGACTGCAAAATAATGTGTTGACATATCGGGAAGGCCTTCGTATAATAAAGCATTCAACAATTGGGTCAAAATAGCTCTTCACGTGAAGAGTGACATTTTGGCCGGACTATATTTGTGTATTGGTGCGGAATGTATGAGCAAATAGCGTTGTTCATACAATGCGGACCGGGAACTGAAACACCGTAGGAATTGAAACGTGGCAGAGGAAACTCTTGCAACGTTGCGATAAGCAGGTAGTCAGTCAACCATTAGGAGAACAGAAGCATGGGGACTCAGAAAAAACTGGTACTGGCATCGGTTGTGAGCATGATGCTCGTGCTGGCGTTTATGGTCGGCTTTGTGCCGGCTCATGACGCCTCACAGACAGGGGCTTCCGGGTCCGATGGCCGGGTGGACATGGCCGGACTGCTGGACATGGTTCTCGGCGACAAGGCGATCACGGCCATTGTGCCCGCGTCGCCGGT
>CAIJOU010000662.1 GCA_903822375.1 Candidatus Hydrogenedentota bacterium | reverse complement strand
GTGCAGTTGACCGCCGTGCCGTAAGACATGCCACCGCCTCGGGTCGCCTTCCCGTTCCGTAGCGTAAATCCATTCACGGCGTTTGAAGCAACCGCCGTAACACAGCGGCGCGCGCCCTGTCCGTCAATGATAGTCGGGTTCGCCCTCCAGTCACGCTGGTTGCGGACGGTCTCCATGCCGGCAAAGCCGCCATATATTGACGTTTCCTGCAGCAACAGACGCACCACCTCGTTTCCGGCACCTGCGGTATAGGTGCCTGCGGCTACCCAGAATTCCCCGCCGTAGCCACATCGGTCCACAGCCGCCTGAATGGTGGGATAGGCTGTCTGCCAGGTTAATCCATCGGGATTGGCCGCAGTGGAGGCCGCGTTCACCCGAAGGATAAGGGTATCCACGGCATCAATGTCGTCTTCTGGGTGGTGCTCATAGGCACCCATGTCCACTCCCGCGCCCTGGGGGCGTGCGCGGCCGAGCATATCCGTGGCCGGTGCGCCCGCCGCAGTGCCGCCGTCGACACAGGGCGAACCGGCGCGCAGCCGGAAATCGCCCCCCCAGGGATTTACAAAGAGCGGATTGCCAACGAAGTTGCCCGTGCCCGGCGTGGCCACGGACAAGCAGGAGAAGGAAACCGTCGTGAAATAATCGCTTTCATCGGGGGCGTTGCCCCATATGATGCAGTTGGTCGCTTTGCCGGACTGCATCCCGCCGCCAGAAGTTGTGGCCGCGTTTCCGGTAAAGGTGCAGTTGATTGCCGTGCCGTGATACATCCCGCCACCATCACTATTCGCCGTATTACCGGTGAAGGTGCAGTTGGTCGCCATGCCGCCATACATCCCGCCGCCATCGGCGGCCGAGTTTTCGCTAAAAGTGCAGTTGACCACCGTGCCGCCATACATCCCGCCGCCGGTCGAATTGTAGGTTGTTACCTTGTTTCCCAGGAAAACGCAGTTGGTGGCCTGGCCGCCATACATCCCGCCGCCTTGACCGGAGGATATCCCGTTCTGGAGAGTGAATCCATTCACGGCGCTTGCCGCATCGACGGCCGTCACACAGCGGTGCGAGCCCTGTCCGTCAATGATGGTCGGATTGGCCTTCCAGTCCCGCTGCTCTCTGGCGGTCTCGGTGCCGGCGAAACCGCCGTAGAGGGTAACGCCCGCCTTAAGATAGACCACCCCGGTTCTGGCGCCGGTGTAGGTGCCCGCGGCGACCCACAGTTCGTCGCCCGAGGCGGCGGCGTCGACGGCGGACTGGATGCTTGGGTAGGCGGTACCCCAGCTTTGGCCGTCGGGGGTGGGTGCGCTGGAGGCGGCGTTGACGCGCCACACGGCGGCCTGGACCGCCGTTGAAGCGACAGCGGTTATCAATAGCAGCAAAAAGACGACGTCACGACTGCGGACGCACCTTTGCTTTTTGCTGACCGCGGTCATGGCTTCTCTCCCTTTTACTTAACGGAGCACCTGTTCCGTTATCTCCCGGTCCATCCGCCTGCTTTGGGAAAAACCGCACACTTCCCTATATTCAAGGCATTTCTGCCAGCTCAAGTATAGCTTTACGAAGAGAATTGCGCAAGCACGGATTCAGCCCCGAACTGGAGGACAGGCAAGCGGCAACGGTGCCTGCCTTGCACCATCGCCTGCTGAAGACCGCTTTGGCTGGCCTTCCGATCAGCGGGGCCCGGTCAGGGACTCGCTGCCAAGGGGAACGACGCCAAACCCGGCGCTGAAGGCGCGGTTTCCACTTGCCCTTTAGGGGTTTGCCGCACAGCGGTGCTTGCCACCTCAATCCTTCAGCAACCCCGGCAGCGTCTCCGCCATGCTTTGCAGGAACACGCGCCGCAGCGCATCGTAGCCGCGCTCGTTCGGGTCCTCGATGTTGCTGAAATACCAGTAGTGCGGGTCCTTGCGGTCATAGTGCCCGCTCCAGAACCAGCGGCAGGTGATGCCATGGCCCAGAAAGAGTCGGTACATGTCGACCAGGGTCACGTCTTCGTGGCGCTTCGCGCAGCGTTCAACACACGCGTTGCAGGCGTCGAGAACCCGGAGCATGTCGGGCCATTTCGGCAGGCCGGCGATTTCCGGGTGCCCAAACCCGTCGGACGGGTCATAGATGCTGGCGAGAAAGATGTGGCAGCCGCCCGGAAACGCCGTCTCGATACCCGCGACGATCGTGTCGAGGCGCTTTTCATACGCGTCAATCCAGGGCTGTGCCTCCTCCAGCGTGGTCCCGTACATGGCCCCCTCACGCGGCGGAATGCGGCCGTACATGTGGATGATGTCATTGCCGCCCGTCGTCAGGGTCACCACGCCAAACACCCCTTTGTCATGCGGTTTCATGACACTCACCTGGTCTTCCAGGCATTCAATGGAGGTGCTGCCGCTGACGGCATAGTTCCTGACCATCAGGTTCGGCAGAACGGCCTGAAGGCAGAGGCCCTTCATCTCGTCAAATTCATCCGGGGGATTGTTCGCGAGCCGGTCAAGATACGAATAGCCGGGTTTGGCGCCATACCCCTTGGTGATACTGTCCCCGAGGCCAAATAGCACCACCGGTCTCGAGGTCCACGGCTGCTTGAAGGCTTCCCGGGCCACGGGCGGCCCCGCCGGTCCGCTTCCCACGGGGTGCCAGAAGAAGGCCAGCGCGCCGCCCAGCGCCCCCAGCGAGGCGAGCAAAGCGAGCGTCAGGACGGCTTTTCTAAGACGGTGTGACCCGTTCACGGCGTGCATCCCTCCCCCGCTTCCACGTCCTGAAAACGGGCGGCTCGGTCAGTCCACCAATTCGCGTTCGATTTCTTCCAGCGTCTTGCCCTTGGTCTCGGGCAGCTTGAAGAAAACGTACACCAGCCCGAATAGGCAGACAGCGGCGTAGAGCAGGAAGGTCCCCGCCGCGCCCAGTGTCGCATTCAGGATGGGGAACGTATAGGTGAGGATGAAACACGCGACCCAAAGTGCCGCCACCGCCACGGCCATCGCCGCGCCGCGGATGCGGTTGGGGAAGATCTCCGAGATGACCACCCAGGTTACGGGTGCCAGCGACATGGAATAGCAGGCGATCGCGCTCAGCACCAGCAGCAGCATGGGAAGCCCCTGCACGCCGGTGAAATAGCACCCGCCCATAATCACGTAAATCACCGCCAGCCCCGCAAAGCCAAAGAGCATGAGCGGACGCCGGCCCCGCCGATCCACAAGGCCCAGCGCCACAAAGGTGAAAGCGAGGTTCACCGACCCGGTCCAGGCGATGTTCTTGAGCACGCTTGAGATGTCGTACCCGGCGGCCTTGAATATCTCCTCGGCGTAATTGAAGATGACATTGATGCCGCACCACTGCTGCAAGACGGCGAGCACGATGCCCAGCGTCAGCATCTTCCGCATCCGCGGATCGAGCAGGTCCCGGTAATTGACCGTACCCACTTCGTTTACCAGCGTGCTCTGAATGTCCGCTATCGCGTCCTTGGCATAGGCGTCGCCGCCGATGCGCGACAGGATGGCCCGCGCGCGCTCGTTCTTGCCGTTCTTGGCCAGCCAGCGCGGACTTTCGGGGACCAGCAGCATCCCCGCAAAGAACAGCATGGAAGGCAGCGCCGTCAGCCCGAACATCCACCGCCAGCCCTGCTGGCCAAACCAGGAACTGCGGATAAACTCGTCCGTCGCGCCCTGCGGCAGATTGCGCACCAGGAACCAGTTGATGTATTGCGCCATCAGGATGCCGATCACGATGGTGAGCTGGTTGATGGCCACCAACCGGCCCCGAACCGCCGCAGGCGCCACCTCGGCGATGTACATGGGCGACAGGTTGGACGCCAGGCCAATGGCGACACCACCCAGCATGCGCCAGGCGACGAACACGGTGAAATTGGTGGCCAGCCCGTTGCCGATGGACGTCACCACAAACATGCACGCCGACAGCATCAGCAGCCGCTTGCGGCCGAAGCGGTCGCTCAGCGCGCCCGCCAGCAGTGCGCCGAACAGGCAGCCGATCAACGCGCAACTGTTGGCCCAGCCCTTGACCGCCTCGCTGCTCAGCTCGAAATAGCGCTCAAAGAACGGCTTCGCGCCGCCGATGACCACCCAGTCCCAGCCGAAAAGCAGCCCGCCCAGCGCGGCCACCACGCAGATGGTCCACACATACCCCATCCGGTACTGCACATTGTCCGGCGTCGCCGGACTGCTTGAAGCGCCTGCCAGCATGTTCGAACCCTTCCCTGCTCAGGCCATTCTCAACTCGCCGGTGTGGGTGGGGCAAGATAGTTGCCCCAGCCGACGATAATCGTCGACAGGACCAGCACGGTGATGCCCGTGGCGATGATAAGCTGGGTCTTCTGCTTCGTGCCGAACCATTCCTTCAGCGCAATGCCCCAAAGGTTGCCGAACACGATGATGAACGCCATGTGCAGCGTCCAGCTGGAGAAGTCGTACTGCCCCATTTTCGTCGTGCCCATGCCGTAGAAGAAGAACTGGAGATACCAGGTGACGCCGGCGATCGCGCTGAAAAGGTAGTTCACACCCATCGACACGCCTGCCGGCGCGCTCACGTAGTCCTTGAAACTGCGGTTCTTGAAATTGAGGAACATGCACCACAGGAAGTTCGTGGTGAATCCCCCCAGCAAAATGATAATGAGCACCGGCGTGTTGCTGAAGGTCTTGTTGGTGTGCAGCGCCACAGCCGCGTCGGCAATCGGCTTGCCCGCCGCAAAGGCATAGGCCATGCACGCGCTCATGACGCCTGAGAAAATGGCGATCCACAGGCCCTTGACGAAGTGGAAGTCCTCCTTCATCGCCGACCGCTGCTCCTCGCTCTGCTCGCTCTCGCGCCGCACCCCCGCGCGCCCGCAAATGCCGATGCCGCCCAGGCACACCAGCACCCCGGCGAACACCACCAATCCCGACGGCTTGCTCAGCATCACCGTGAGGTCCGTGCCCGACATCTTGGGCAGGAAACTCGTGAGCATGGCCGGCACCCCGCCCGCATGCTGCATTGTGTTCACGATCGGCGGGATCATGGTGCCAAAGGCCGCGCAAAAGCCCAGCGTGACCGCGATCCCCAGCGACAGCCCCAGATAGCGCATCGTCAGCCCGTAGGTCAGCCCGCCGACGCCCCAAAGCACGCCGAAGAAATAGGTCCAGAACAGCACCTCGGGCGTCACTTCCTTCACGCCGTAGATCGCGCCCAGATGACCCCAGTTGAAGATGAGCGCGAAGAATATCGGTGCCAGAATCCAGGAGAAAAAACCGCCGACCAGCCAATAGCTTTCCCAGGACCACCCGCGCACTTTTTTGTACGGCAGGTAGAACGTGCCTGCGGCGAAGCCGCCGATCGCGTGGTAAATTACGCCCAGAAACGGATTTGCGCCCATGCTCGGTTTCTCCTTGTGTGGGTCCTTGGGAACGCAAAGCATAGCATAGAATGCCATGCCAAAAGGAAGGCCCGTAAAACGGAAGCGTTCCTGTATTCCTGTCCATTTCGTCCATAAGGTCCATGGCGTCCATGGCACTGGGCGACTTACTTGCCGGAGACCGCGGTTTACAGGGTTAATCGGCCCTGTTTCGCCGCCTCTGCATTAATCACTTGACAAATCGCACCGATAGTCCTAGCATAAAGTCATACGGGAAGTACTTTGACCCCATGGGGAGACTGCTGATGGCGAATTATGACTACAGGGCCGTCAACGGGGCGGGAGAATCCGTCTCGGGAACTGTGCAAGCCGACAACACGGCAGATGCACTGCGCATGCTCAAAGAACAAGGCTTGCGTGACGTGTATGTGGGCAAATCGGCGAACCAACCCGGCCCGCCTGCGGAGGAAACCGGCCCGCCCCTGGAGGAAAGCGCCCCGCCGATCATCAAACCGACGCTGGGCTCCCTCCGAAACCAGTCCCTTGGCTGGAGTGAGTTGGCCGAACTCAACGAGCAGTTGCTGGGATTGGTGCGCGCCGGGCTGCCGCTGGCCCCGTCGATTGCGGCCATGGCCAGGTACATGAGCGGACGGCAGGGCCGCGGCGTTGCGAAAACCCTGGAGCGCGATGTCGCCTCCGGGCTGTCCCTGGCCGACGCTTTGGATCGCCAGCCCGCGGCCTTTCCGCCGCTGTGCCGTGCCATGATGCAGGCCGGGGAAGCCTCCGGCAGTGTCGAGCGCGTGCTGTCCTGCCTCACCGACTACTCCCGCGCGATGGCCGAGACGCGCAACCGCGTCGTCGAGACCATTACCTACCCGCTGGTGCTCGTGGCCGCCGCGTTCATGCTGGCCATGTTCATGCTGGTGAAAGTCGTTCCGGTGTTCAACGAAGTGCTGATGAACGGCTTTCTGGAGTACGACCGTCCTGCCGCCGTTTTGTTCGGCGCCTGGGTATCCCTGTCGCACTTTGTGGACAACCATGTGCAGGCCGTGTTCATCGCCTTCCTTATCGCCTTCGCCGCGGTCATCTGGCTGTGCGTGCCCCGTCCCGCCGGTCGACTTCGGTTCCGCTGGGCCGACGCCTTCCGCCTGCACATGCCCCTGTTTGGACGGCTGAACCGCATGGGCGCCATGTCGCAGTTTTGCCGGGCACTGGGTATGCTTGTGGAGGCGCGCACCCCCCTGCCCGAGGCGCTCGAACTGGCCGGGGCCGCCTCCGGCAATCTCGTCGTCGAAGCTGCGGGCCGCCGGGCCATGGAGCAGGTCAAGGGCGGCGGTGAACTGGGCGAGTCCCTTATTCGCGCCGGAAGCTTTGATGCGAGCCTGTGCTGGCTCGCCCAGAACGGCGAAAACCAGCACACCCTCGCCGAAACACTGCAAACGCTGGCGGCAACCTATGAAAACAACGCCGAACGGCAGCGCCGCTGGGTGCTCATGGCGCTCGGTCCGATGACCACCGTGGTGTTGGGCCTCTTTGTCGGTCTCATGTTCTTCAGCGTGTACGGTCCGCTCATCGCGGGCATGATGAACTAGGAGGAGACATGAACCTCCGTCAGTGGATGCGCATCGACCTCGGTGCCCTGCTCCGCGGTCGCGGCGTGGTGGTTGCCGAACCGTTGCCCGACCCGCCGGGCGTCAAGAGAACCTGGTGGGGCCGACTGTATTCCGGTGTCTTTCGCCGCAAGAACACGGCGCGGAATCTGGTCCTTGTCACCGACCAACTGCGTCAGCTGGTCGTATGCCAGGCCCCTCTGGCCGAGGGGCTCAAGCACGCCGCAACGGACTGTCCAAGCCTTGCCGTTTCGAGGCAGTTGTACAGGCTCGGGGAGGCATTGGAACAGGGCGGAACCTTGGCGGAGGGTTTACGCCGCTTCCCCACGTTCTGCCCGCGATATTATGTTGACCTCGTGGCGGCGGCGGAAAACTCGGGATACTTGAATGAGACGCTGCTGGAACTTTCGCGTGACTTGGAGCAGGACCAAAAGACGCGCAATATGCTGCGCGGGCGCACAGTCTACATCCTGACGGTGCTCTGCATCGCCCTCGCATTCGGCATTTTCCTGCAAATTAAGGTATTTCCCGTGCTGGCGGATGTCGGGGCGGAAATGGGCGGTCCCGCCAGAGCTTTGGCCGGTTTCTGGAATACACTCATGGGTTGCCTGGACTCCCTGCGCGGTTTCGTGGTTTCCCTGGATAGGGTATTTACCGAGTTGTTCTATGGCATTTTCGGCCAGATGACACGGAGTTCGTCCTATTTTGACGGCCTGCTGCCGATATCCCTGCCCTCCCTTGTTTTGTGCGGGTTGGGCCTGGTCGCATTGGTGGCGGTGCTCCTGCTCTTTCCGCGGCGACCGGTGCGGTTCCTTTTTGAGCGGCTGCCCATAATCCGCAGGGCCATGTTTCTTACCCGCTGGAGCCATGCGCTGAAGGTCGTCTCCCTACTGCTGGACCGGGGCGTTCCCCTCGACCTGGCGCTGGAGAGCGCCGCTGGCTCAGACCTGGACCGGTCAACGCGCCGGGCGCTGCTGCGAATGCGTGAAGCGACGCGGACCGGATTGTCCTTTCCCGAGGTGTTGGACAGGGAGCGACGGGGCGTTCCCTGTTCCCTGCGGAGTGCCGTCGCATTTGGAGAGCGCACCGGCCGGCTTCCGGACCTGCTGTCCCGCCTCTCGGACGTATATCAATTGCGCGCGGAGCGCATCCAGCGGGTAACGCTGGACATTGCGTTCCCGCTGGCCGTCATCGGGTGCGGCGTGCTGATTGCCTCCATCAACACCCGGTTCTTTGTGCTGATGACGAACATGGTCGATGGAATCATGGGCAGTATGTAACCAGGGAGTGGACAGGTTTGACAGGAAAGTTCCAGGAAGCCGTGCACAGAACGCCTACCCCCTCCGGTGGCGGGCGTATCCGGCGCGTCTCTGTACTTCGCCGCAAGGCCAGGACAAAGGACCTGCTCTTGCTGACCGAGTTGCTGCGCCAATTGGCGGCCTGCCGCGCGCCCATGGTGGAGGGCCTTGCCCGGACGGCCGCGGACTGCCCGAACAATCAGGCATCCATGCACCTCAACCGCCTGGCGGAGCACATGCGGGCCGGAGAGTCCCTGTCCGGCGCCATGCGCCAGTCCCCCAAGTTCTTCCCGCGCTACTACGTTGACCTGGTGGAACTGGTCGGCACTTCCGACCAGCTTGAGGCGACACTCGCCGGACTGGCGCGCGAGGTGGAATGCCGTCAACAGACCGGTCATACCGAGAGAAATCGGGTCGCCTACATCGTCATAGTACTCTCCTACATTGTTTTTGTCAGCAGCCTCTTGTCCTTTAGTGTGTTTCCAGTTAT
>CAIJOU010000661.1 GCA_903822375.1 Candidatus Hydrogenedentota bacterium | reverse complement strand
CTTTGCCGGGAACTGGAACTCGCGGACCGGGTCGCTTTTCACGGCTGGGTAGACCACCGGCAGCTTGCAGACTATTATCGTCTCGCGCGGGTGGTGACGGTGCCCTCGCGCTGGCCCGAGCCCTTTGGAATGGTGGGGTTGGAGGCCATGCGTCTCGGCAGGCCGGTGGCGGGTTTTGCTGTGGGCGGCATTCCTGACTGGTTGACGGACGGAGAAACGGGACTGCTGGCGCCGGAACAGGACGTGTCCGCATACGCGGCGGCATTGACCCGGCTGCTGCATGAACCGGGCCTTGCGGAACGGATGGGCGGGGAAGGATGTCGCCGCGCCGCGGCAGACTTTTCGTTCGGGCATTACATTGACCGTTTGGAGAGCATACTTATGGGGACTATCGCATGAACGTCGGCGTCACGACATTTGGCGGAGACGGCGGCCGTTCGGGCATAGGCCGGTACATCACGCAGTTGCTGCGCGCCCTGGCGTCGATTGAAAACGATGCGCAGTGGCAGGTGGCTGTCCACGCGGACGAGGCGCCGGTGTTTATGCCCGACGCGCCGGCGTGGAAGCAGTCCACCGTGTCTGGTCAATGGCGCTCCCCCGTGGCCAACGTGGCATGGCATCAATGGGCGCTGCCTTCCTGGTGCCGCGCGGGCAAGCAGGATGTGCTGTTCCTGCCGGCGGGCAACAGAAGGCTGCCGTGGCGCTGTCCCTGTCCCTCGGTGGGAGTGGTGCATGATTTCTCGGCGTTGCACGTGGCGGCCAAGTACGATCCGGCACGCATGTTCTACATTAAGACTGTGCTTCCCGCGCTTATCCGGCGGCTGACCCATGTGATTACGGTCAGCGACAGCAGCCGTCAGGATTTGCTGGAGTACGCCAAAGTGCCGGACGAACGCATTACCGTCACGCCGTTGGGGGCGGACCACGGATTCTTTAATCCGGGTGATCGGGAGCGTGCCGGAGCCGCCGTTCTGGAACAGACTGGAGTGACAGCGCCTTACCTGTTGTATGTGTCGCGCCTGGAGCATCCGGGGAAGAATCATGTGCGTCTGATCAGGGCCTTTGACGCGGCCAAATCGCGCCACGGCCTGCCGCACCGGCTGGTGCTGGCCGGAAGCGACTGGTCCGGCGCCGACCAGGTGCATGCGGCGGCCGATGCGGCCCGGCATCGCGACAGTATCGTGTTCCTGGGCTTTGTGCCCGGCGGCCTGCTGCCCGACCTTTACCGGGCGGCGGATGCGGTGGTGTTTCCCTCGTTATTTGAGGGCTTCGGCCTGCCCGTGCTGGAGGCCATGTGCTGCGCCACGCCTGTGGCCTGTTCCAATGTGTCGTCCATGCCCGAGGTGGCGGGGGATGCGGCCGTTCTCTTCAATCCCCTGGAAGAGGAGGACATTGCGCGGGCCATCGGGCGCATCACCACGGAGCCGGTGCTCCGGGAGGAGTTGGTGACGCGGGGGCTTGCGCGGGCGGCAACGTACACTTGGGAAAACACGGCGCGGCTTACGTGGAAGGTTCTTTCCGACGCGGCCCACAAGACATGAATTGGAGGAGCAGACCATGACCTATCAACCGGATATGAACGGGAACAGGGCGTCCGACCATGCCATGCGGGTTGCGCTTTCCGATGAACTGTACCGGCGTTTTTCGGGGCCGGGCTGGCCGCAGCGGTTCCGTTATTGGCGAAAGAAATACGCATGGCTGCTGATCGTCGGTGGTACGCGCCGCATCAAGCGTTTGGTGGATTTTACCGCCGCACTGTGCGGGGCGGTGGCGCTGTCGCCCCTGTTTCTTGCGGTGGCGCTGTCTATCAAGCTGACCGACCGGGGGCCCGTGCTGTTCTGGCAGACGCGGGTGGGACAGTATGGCCGGGAGTTTCCGTTTCCAAAGTTTCGCTCCATGGTGGTGAACGCGGAGGCCCTGAAGGACAAACTGCTGGAACAGAACCAGCACGGGGGGGAGGGCGTAACCTTCAAGATGAAGAAGGACCCCCGAATCACCTGGATAGGCCGCATTATCCGCAAGCTGAGCATAGACGAACTTCCGCAGTTGTGGAATGTGATGATAGGCGACATGTCCCTGGTGGGGCCGCGCCCGCCGGTGCCGCGTGAAGTGGCGCTATACACGCTGTCCGATCGGCGGCGGCTGGACACGATTCCCGGCCTGACCTGCATCTGGCAGGTCAGCGGCCGGTCGGATATTCCCTTTGACAGGCAGGTGGAACTGGACGTGCAGTACATCCAAAGCCAAAGCCTCTGGCTGGACGTAAAACTCCTTTTCATGACCATACCGGCGGTGCTGCTGGGGAAAGGTGCGTACTGACCGCCATGGAACCCGGGACGGACAACAGCAAAAAGCTGCTCACGGAGGAACTGGTACGGCGTTTCTCCCGGCGGGGCGCGCGGCGTGCGCGCCTGCGCCGCGCCGTTCAGGTGCTGTTGTGGCTCGGCGTGGTCCAGACGGCGGCGCTGGGCAAGCGCGCGGTCGACATCCTGGCCGCGGCATTGATCGGCACGCTGTTTCTTCCCCTGGCATTCCCGCTGTGGCTGTGGTCCAAGGGACACGGTCAGGGGCTGGTCCGCAAAGCGCGTCTGGGCCGGTGGGCCGTGCCCTATCAGGAATGGGAGCTTTCGATTCCCCGGACCGGTGTCGGCCGCATCGCCCTGATGGCGCATCTTAATGCACTGCCCGCGCTGTGGAATGTGCTGCGCGGGGATATGTCGCTGGTGGGGCCGCGGTCGGTGGCGCCGGGCGAGGTCAGCATGGCCGAGCATCTGGTGCGGCGGCGCCACAATGTGCGGCCCGGACTGGTGTGCCTGTGGTGGATTCGGCAGCGCGCCAACATCGCCTACGGCACGGAGGCCGAGTCCGACGCCGAATATGTGGACACGCGGACGGTCAAAGGCGATCTGGCCATTGTGCTGCGCGCCCTGCCTGCAATGCTCTACGGCGAGGGCATCGCCTCGGCGAGCGACGAGGTGGCCATCCTGGGCATGCGCATCGACAACCTTACCATGGATGAGACGCTGGACCGGCTCATGGAATGGGTCGGCGGAGACACGCCGCGCCAACTGTGTTTCCTCAACGCGGACTGTATGAACGTCGCCTTCCGCAATACCCGTTACCGGGAGGTTATCAACCATGCGGACCTCACCGTGGCCGACGGCATAGGGCTGAAGCTGGCCGGCAAAATCCTGCGCCGCGACATCCGGCAAAACGTGAACGGAACCGACCTGTTTCCGCGGCTGTGCGCCGCACTTGAAGAGCACGGGGGCAGCGTGTTCCTGTTGGGCGCGAAACCCGGTGTTGCCGATGCGGTTGCGGACTGGATTCGGGAGCGCCATCCGGCGGCGCGCATTGCCGGAACGCGGAACGGCTATTTTACCCCGGAGGAGGAGCCGGAGGTGGTGCGGCAGGTGGCCGAAAGCGGGGCCCAACTGCTGCTGGTGGCCTTTGGCGCGCCGCGGCAGGACCTGTGGGTCGCCGAGAATCTGTCCCGGCTGGGTGTGCGCGCCGCAATGGGCGTGGGCGGGCTCTTTGACTTCTATTCCGGCCGAATTCCACGGGCACCCGTGTGGATGCGGGAAATCGGCATGGAGTGGGTGTACCGGCTTATCCAAGAACCGCGCCGCATGTGGCGGCGCTATCTTGTCGGCAATGTGGTGTTTTTGTGGCGGGTGCTCGCGCAGCGACTGCGCGAGGGCTGATTCCGTCAACCGTTATGGGAGAGAACGCTATGGACGCAGCAATTCTGGCACTGGGAGAGTACAAGGCGCTGGAACCCCTTAACAGCCGCTTCCCCTCGCCGATGATGCCCTTGGTGGACCGTCCGTTCATACAGCACGTTGTCGAGCATATCGTGGCCCGGGGTGTTCAGGACGTTCATTTCTTCCTCAACCATCTGCCGGAGCGCATCGAGGCGCATTTTGGCGATGGGGAACGTTGGGGATGCCGGTTCCACTATCATCTGGTGCGCGATACATCGGTGTTGGGCCGCATGCTGCGCAGTGTCGCCTTTTCGGAGGGGCGCCTGCTCTTGGCCAGCGGGGACCGGCTGCCGGTGATGCGGGAGGGAGACGACGGTCTGTTTGCCGCGCAGGGTGCAGTGGCGGCAACCTGCCACGGGGACTGGACGGGATGGGCCTCTTTGGACGCGGCTCTGTTGGCCCAATGCCCCGACACGGACAAGCCGGGCGCACTCGACACCTGGGTGGAGGGCATTGTCACAACCGACAAGAGAATTGAGGTGGAGCATTGCCTGGACATGCGCTCCTTTGCCGCAATGATGGACGCCCATGCCCGCGCGCTGTCCAAAGCAGTGCCGGGGATGATGTTCTCCGCGCGTGAAGCGCACCCGGGCGTGTGGATTTCGCGGAATGTGCGCCTGCATCCGGCGGCGCGCCTGATTCCGCCGGTGTACATCGGGGAGGATTGCCGGGTGGAGTCGGGTGTCAGTCTGGGACCCGGCGCGGTGGTCGGGGCGCGCTCCATCATAGACGCGCGCACGGTGGCCGAGAACACGGTGGTGTTTCCGGGCACCTACGTGGGCGAGGCGCTGGAACTGCAGGACGTGATTATTGACCGCAACTGTCTCATCAATGTGCGTCTCGAATCGGGGGCCACCGTAACGGACAGTTTCATACTCGGAGCGGCTTCCGGCGTGCGTGTGGGCGATTCTCTGGCACGGCTGGCGGAACGGGTCGTGGCGCTGGTGTTGCTTCTGGTGCTTTGGCCGCTGTCACTGGGAGCGCTGCTGCTGGCGGCGGCGCGCGGGGGCGGGTGGCGGACGCTGAATGCGGTGCGCACGCCCGCTGAGCAGAACCCCGCTTCATGGGCCACCTTCCGCATGGGGTATATTGCCTTCTCCGACAATGCGAACCCCTGGTCCGGCGGCAGGCTGTCGCGCGTTTGCGGATGGTTTGTGCCCGGTTTGGTGAGGGTCATTCTGGGCAATCTGAGTCTGGTGGGAATGCCCGTGCGTGACCGGAAAGCACTGGTTGCCTTGGACAAAGGCTGGCGGAGCCTGTGCCTTTCGTCGAAAACCGGATTGATCACCGAGGCCGAGGTG
Source organism: Candidatus Hydrogenedentota bacterium (assembly GCA_903822375.1). Lineage (GTDB taxonomy): Bacteria > Hydrogenedentota > Hydrogenedentia > Hydrogenedentales > CAITNO01 > CAITNO01. The sequence goes on along the minus strand of CAIJOU010000661.1, from coordinate 2,092 downwards.
GCCGGGGCGGGGGACAAACGGGATCTGCAGTATACGGCGGACGCATTTTACTCGGCGCGCACGGGGTTTCGACACGATCTCAGGCTGTTCTTCCAGTATCTTTTGGGTGCGGGCCGAACGCTGCCCGTTTCCGCGCCGATGCATGATGACCTTTCGAATACAACGATGGAAAAGGACTGAGCATGAGCCCCAAAGAGACTGTGACCGCGAATCCGTGCCGGCCGGGCGATTCTTTGGAGGGGGCCGTGTTGTGGCATGCCCGGCACAGCCTGGCGTTGTCCTGCACACGGCTGTCGCCTGAACAGGCGTTGCTGGCACTCTCGCTTGCCGTGCGGGACCGGGTGACGGACCGCATGCTCGACACCGAGGAGCGGCATGCGTTGTGTGCGGGCAAACATGTGAGCTATCTGTCCATGGAATTCCTCATGGGACGGTCCCTGCGCAACAATATAATCAATTTGGGACTGGAGAAGGAGTGCGCAGCGCTGCTGGACCGCCAGGGAATCGCTTTGGGGGACTTGGAAGAGATTGAGCCCGATGCGGCCCTGGGCAACGGAGGGCTTGGGCGGTTGGCGGCCTGCTATCTGGACTCGATGGCCACGCTGGACCTGGCCGGAACGGGCTACGGCATCAATTACGAGTACGGCCTTTTTCGTCAGCGCATCACCGATGGAGAGCAGCGTGAACTGCCGGACCAGTGGATGGAGGCGGGAACCCCCTGGGAAATTGCCCATCCTGACGAGGCGCATTTTGTGCCCCTCTACGGCCGTGTGGAGAACGGCATAGACAGGCATGGCAACTACAATCCCATGTGGATGGACTGGTCGCTGATCAAGGGGCTGCCCCACGACATGCCGGTCGTTGGGTTTGGCGGGAAAACCGTTTTGAAACTGCGGCTCTTCTCCGCGAAGGCATCCCATGAGTTCGATATGCGCATCTTCAACGAGGGCGATTTCCACCGCGCTGTCGAGCAGAAGATCGCCTCCGAAACCGTGTCCAAGGTGCTCTACCCGACCGACATGTTTGAGTCGGGCCGTGAACTGCGCCTCGTTCAGGAGTATTTTCTCGTGGCCTGCGCCCTGCGAGACATTCTGAGGCGCTTTGCCGCGACGAAGAAGGATTTCACGAAACTGCCCGGCCACGCCGCCATACAGATGAACGACACGCACCCGTCGCTGGCCGTCGCCGAACTGATGCGCGTGCTCGTGGATGAGCAGGGGCTGCCCTGGGAAACGGCCTGGGACATCACGACCCGGACGCTGGCTTACACCAACCATACACTCATGCCCGAAGCGCTGGAAACATGGCCGATCAATCTGCTGGAGAAAGTGCTGCCCAGGCATCTGCAGATTATTTACGAGATTAACCGGCGCTTTCTGGAAACGGTGGAACTGCGCTGGCCGAAGGACGGCAAGCGTGCAGCCGGACTGTCCATCATCGGCGAGACGGGGCGCAAGCATGTGCGCATGGCGAATCTTGCCATCGTCGGCAGTCATTTCACCAACGGGGTGGCACCGCTCCATTCCGGACTGATCACGACGCGGCTTGTGCCGGACTTCCATGCACTGTGGCCCGAGCGTTTCGGCAACGTCACCAACGGCGTCACGCCGCGCCGGTGGCTGCTCTCGGCAAATCCCGGACTCAGCCAAGTTATTACAGAGGCCATCGGCGACACTTGGCCCGTCGACACCGACGGTCTCAAGGCGCTGGAGCAGTTTGCGGATGACGACGCCTTCCTGGAGAAGATTCGCCTGGTGAAGCGGGAAAACAAGGAGAGGCTCGCCAAGATTATCCGCGACACCATCGGTCTTGACGTGGACCCCGGCGCCCTGTTCGATTTCCAGGTGAAGCGCATTCACGAGTACAAGCGGCAACTGCTGCACCTGATGGCGGTGGTGCACGATTATCTGCGGATCGCGGATGACGGCCAAACACCCTCCGTGCCGCGGGTGCACCTTTTCGCCGGAAAGGCCGCGCCAGGCTACCTCGTCGCGCGGCGCACCATCCACCTCATCAACCAGGTGGCCCGGGTTGTCAACAGCGACCCCCGCGCGTCGCAATGGCTTCGGGTCGTGTTCCTGCCCGACTACCG
>CAIJOU010000660.1 GCA_903822375.1 Candidatus Hydrogenedentota bacterium | reverse complement strand
GCCCTGCGTCAAAAACATCAAGGAAAAGAACGCCAATGGCCAAGAGGTTGAGCGGCGCGTGCTTTTCGGGTTTCGCGGCATTCCCGTGTTCGCGGTCGAGGACACGGAGGGCGAACCACTGCCGGCATCTGATGACCGGTACGAGACCTGGGTACAGGAACTTCCATTCTTGGAAGTGGCCAAATCCTGGGGGCTCACCGTCGGCACCTACACCGGCAGTGAAACCACACCGCTGGGATACTTTCAGTACGGCAGGGTTTCCGGCCAGGCCGTAATGCTCGGGGTGGAGAATCTGTCCACATGGGCCCATGAAATGATCCATGCCGCCGACCATCGCTTGGCAAATGCCCAGCAAAAGACTGACCGGGCGCACAAAGAGATCGTCGCGGAACTTGGCGGCGCGGTGCTGCTGGAATGCCTTGGCATGAGTCATGACGCGGATCTTGGCGGCGCGTACAGCTACATCCAACGCTATGCGGAGGAATCCAAGAAAGACACGGTTGGAGCCTGCATCGAAGTTCTTAACCGCGTCTGCGAATGCGTGAAGCTGATCATGGACACCGCGGAAATGTCACAGGAACAGCCTGTCGTCGTTGCCGCCTGATCCGTCCACACCAACCAAGACCCGGCAGAGCAAGCCATAGCCCTGCCGGGTCAAGCCATTTATGGAGGTGAATTACCCATGACAATACAGTCCATCACGCGCGGGGAAGCAGCAATACGCATCCTCGCAGAAACGGAGCACATCCCTGTAGAAGGCAATGCCTGCGCATCAGGCGATGACGATTATGACAGGGAGGTCGAGCGCGACATCCTGGACCGGCTTGATCAAGGCGATGTCTGGGCATGGGCCGCGATCACAGTCATTGTGGTCTGGGGCCCATTTGAAGCCCGGGCATACCTTGGCTGCTGCTCGTACGCGAACGAGGACGATTTCAGACAGCCTGACGGCTACTTCGACGACTTGGTCGCCGAAGCGCTGGAAGAACTGAACCGCACAGTCCGCGAGACCTATCAACAGATGAAAGAACGGGAACTGGCAGCGTAAGCCATTTTCCAAGAGAGACGAACCGGCCCGGCAAGGAGACACACGTCCCTGCCGGGCCACAACTGTTTATGGAGGAAACAACCATGAGTACCGACCAGAAAGTACAGTTTTCACTTGGCCAAGTCGTGGCCACGCCCGGCGCCCTCGAAGCGCTGCAGCGGAACAATTCAACCGGCATGGAGTACCTGCGCCGACATGCATCAGGCGACTGGGGCATTGTCTGCGAAGACGACAAACAGGCCAACAACGAGGCGCTGCAAAACGGCGCCCGCCTGATGAGCGCCTACTTCCTGCCAGACGAAACCAAACTGTGGATCATCACCGAAGCAGCAGACGATGACGGCAACCGCGCAGCCACCACACTGCTCCTGCCGGACGAATACTGAAGGAGGGCAGCACAATGAAGACTGTCACCGAAACGATCACAAACACCATCTGCCAGTCTGAAATCCTGCAAGACGTGCGCACCACCAACCCGTCGTACGCCCACGCCATCGCATGGGCGGACGAACATCCGGTCGTATGGCGCATTGTGACGGGACGCAGGAGCAAGGCGTTTGGCCTGGGTTCGTGCGAGTACATCGGCTGGGCGCAGAAGAGCATGGAGCCGGACGCAATTCTTGAAAGGGCCCAGCACCTGATTGAACTCGCGGAAGGCAGGAGCCCGTATCATAATCCGGATTCCATCTTCGTGTGGCGCGCCAAATTCACCATTGAGCACTTCCAGGACAAGGGCTTTACCGGCGGTTTTTTCCAGCAGCATGACGCGAAGTATCCGCGATCATGCCTCACGCTGGACTACACGCCTTCAACCCTTCAGGAAGTCCTGGACCGGTTCTGTGCGTGGATGGACCGCTTTTATGACACGGATCACGTGACCATCAACAAGATGACTGTCCGCACGTTTCCCAGAAAGGAGGCTTAACCCCGCCAGGCAACATGATGCCAGCGTAAAATACCAGGCAAACATCAACCGATAAGGGCGAAGCCAGTCCGCAATCCCGTGGGCGGCTTCGCCCTTCTCATTTATGGAAAGGAGGAATTGCCGTGAGCGTTGTTCAAGCCTGTATAGGGAGCGGCAACGGCAAGGTGGGCCGAATACCGACCTTCAGCCTGCCGTCCCGACTCACGT
>CAIJOU010000659.1 GCA_903822375.1 Candidatus Hydrogenedentota bacterium | reverse complement strand
GGGCACATCGGGGATCTTGCTGGCTGCGCGTTCGCCGAAGAAGGCGTGGCGCAGCGCCTTGCATGGCTAGACGGTCCAAGCGCGGGGTTTGTGCGCAAAAGGTCCGGGGGTCTACAATGCGAACGGCATGCATAATCCTGCTTCCAGAATGATTCGGGCGCTGGGCATCCTGTGCGCGACGGCGGTTCTCGCCGGCGCGGCGGGAACGGTTCGGGCACAGTCCGCCGATTACGTTTTCGAACCGCCGACGGTGAAGGCGGCGGGGGACTTGGATGCGCTGCGGTTTCCGCTGCCGCGCGCCGAAGCGGAGCGGTTGCTGGCCGCGCCGATGCCGGAACGGGAGTACACCTTCTTTGCGGGACAGACCGATGCCTTGAAGGCGATGGCGCCGGAAGGTCCGGCGTTCCAGGTGGCGGCAGGCCAACAGATTGACTTGGATGCCGCCGCATTGTTCGGGGAACCGCAGCAGGAAGGCGGAACCTGCCGCTGGCTTGCGAAGCTCTCTTCCCGCGAGGCGCTCGCCCTGCGGTTGCGCGTGGACCTGAGCGGCTTCGCGCAGGGACAGTCCCTGCACCTCATCAGCGAGGACGGCGGGCGCACTTTCGGTCCCTTTACCCGGGAACAGGCAAGTGACCGGGGCGCCTGGCTGCCGACCACCCCCGGCGCATCGGTGACGCTGGTGCTGGAATCCCCCGACGCAACGCTGCCGCCGCTTCGCCTGGAGGCGCTTTCCCATTTCTACCGGCTCTCTGAAGACTCCCCGGTCAAGGACGCGACACCCTGTCCCGAACCGGCCGACTGCGAGGGGGTTGAGGCGGCGCGCGAGGTGTCGACCAGCGTGGCCATGCTGATCGTGCCGCAGGGGCTGGGGCAGGTGCAGTGCTCGGGCACGCTGCTCAACCGGGCGGGCACGCCCACCTATGACCCGCTGCTGATCACCGCGCACCACTGCTTCAGCGACAGCACGCTGCGTGCGGAGGATGTCGATGCGCTGTGGGATTACCGGACCGGCTCCTGCGACACCACCGTGAAGGGGCCGCCCCTGAACTCGCTGCCCCGCAGCAAGGGCGCCGAGCTGCTCGCGTCGAGCACCCGCCTCGACGGCCAGTTCCTGCGCCTCGACCGGGTGCCCGTGGGCCAATACGGCCGCGCCTGGTCGGGCTGGGACGCGCGCACGCCGGTGGTGGGCGACATGGTGCAGGGATTTCACCTGCCCGCGGGCAAGCCGATGAAGACAAACCACGGCGTGGTGATTGCCAGCGAGCAGACCGAATGCCTGGACGCGCTGTGCTCCACCCGCTATGAAATGCAGACGACGGTCCGCTGGAACGAGGGCATCACCGAGGGCGGGTCGTCCGGGTCGGGCATGTTCTACCGCGACCTGAATTACAGGCTCGGCGGCATGCTCAGCAACGGCACCATCCACACCTGCGGCATACCGGCAAACAACCGCGACGATTTCTCCTCGTTCCGCGAGTTCTATCCGATGATAGCCTGCTATCTCACGGAAGGCGCGAACTGCGCCGCCCAGGAGAAATCGGGTTGCCTGCTCAGCAGACTGTTTGGCGCAAAGAGCGAGGCCGTCAAGGCACTGCGCGATTTCCGCGACCAATGGCTCGGTGCCACCCCCTGGGGTCAGGCGCTGAGCCGGGCCTACTACAAGGTCTCGCCGCCGCTCGCCCGAAAGAGTGGCGCGGAGCGCGACTGAACCGAGTTCAGGCTGAGCTCATCGTATTTTCTCTTTCCAAAACGTTTTGTATGTGATAGATTGGTATTTGCATTCCGCAGTGCTTTGTCGTCATTCGCGCACTGGAACCGCGGCGGGGGCGGGCAGTATTTGTCCATGCCGCACATCGGGAGAGGGGTGTTGTCATGGTCCAGCATTCAACCTTCAGCTTGGGAACATGTGTCCTTGTGGCAGGGCTTGTTTTACTGGCCTGCGCGGCGACGACGGGACAGCCGGGAGTAGCGGCGAAACCGGCATTGCCTGCTCCGCCCAGTCCAGGGGTGGACGTGCCCAGGGACTGGTGGTCCGCAGTCCAGAAGGATATTGCGCAGTCGGAGTACAACATCACCTGGCAGGACCATGCCGCGTTGGACGGACTGGGCGCGGCATGGCAGGCGCCGAATCGTGCGCAGGGTCTGCGCACCTACTTCACCACGGCCGGTCCGCGGGTCGTCCGCCGC
>CAIJOU010000658.1 GCA_903822375.1 Candidatus Hydrogenedentota bacterium | reverse complement strand
GTAATCCTTCATCTTGGCCGCAGGCAGCAGGCGCGACTTGGCGCCGTAAGTGCCGGAGGTGGCGACGCCCTTCGTGCCGATGAAGAGCGAGCCGTTGCCGTCGTCGCCGAGCACTTCGTCCGCGGGAATGCCCTCGGGGCGCGGCGGCTTGAGCTTGCCGTCGTACCAGTACACGGTCACCGGCGCCATGACGCCGTTCTCCGTCTTGCGCTCGGGGAACTCGAACTTGATGATGGAGCGCTTCGGAGCCGTCTGCTTGGTCATGCCCTCCACCTTCACCACTTCAACCGAGTACTTGTCGGCAGCGCCGAGGTGCAGCGACCAGAAAGCGGGATCCATGATGTGGCAGGCCATGTCGCCGATGGCGCCGCAGCCGAAATCCCACCAGCCGCGCCACTTGAAGGGCGCGTAGCCGCCGTTGTAGGGACGGGCCGGCGCGGCGCCGAGCCACAGGTCCCAATCCATCGTCGCAGGCACGGGCTGTTCGGACAGGGGCTTCTCGATGCCCTGCGGCCAGATTGGGCGGTCGGTCCAGATATGGGCCTCTTTGACGTCGCCGATGACACCGGACCACAGGAACTCGCACAGTTCACGCACGCCGTCTCCGGAGTGGCCCTGGTTGCCCATCGCGGTGACCACGCCGGTCTCCTTGGCAACCCTGGCAAGCAGGCGCGCCTCGGCGATTGTGTGCGTCAGCGGCTTCTGCACGCGGACGTGCTTGCCCTTCATCATCGCGGTGTACGCGGCCGGCGCATGCGTGTGGTCGGGAGTGCTGACCGTGCAGGCGTCGATTTCTTTGTCCATTTCATCCAGCATCTTGCGATAGTCTTTGTACCGCTTCGCGTTCGGAAGCTTGTAGAAGGACTCTTCGGCGCTCTTGTCATCCACATCGCACAGCGCCACGACGTTCACCAGGTCCTTTTCCCCGGCACAGCTCATCGTGTCGCCCTTGCCCATGCCGCCCACGCCGATGCAGGCAAGGTTCAGCTTGGCATTGGGGGAAATCTTGCGCGGAACGACCCTGGCCGTGTTGAGCACCGGCTTCGACGTGGCACAGCCGGCAAGCACCGCCGTGGTGGTGGCCGACGCGAGGAACGCGCGGCGTGTCATCTGCCATTTTTCCATAATTTCTCTCCTCGTGCGTGGATAGGTAAACGGTGACCAAGGAAACCCATAAAAGACCGTCGTTAAGAATAGACGGCAGACGCCGGGGAAGTCAACCGGATTATTTGAGGGCCAAAGGCCGGGGAATTACGGGAAGAATGGGAGTTATGGGATTGGGTTGGCATGGGCACCCGGTCCAAGGTCTTGAAGCCTTAGCGCACGCCTTTTCGTGGGAAGTGCTGCCGGTTCTTTCCACCTGTTTGGATTCGCCGGCGGCGCGACACCGGAAACGTGACAGGTGTTCTCCGGTGAAAGGACCGCAGCCACCCCGGGTCAGTCAAAGTGCTGTTCTGGCGGTGTCTGAAGAAACTCCTCCAGGGGAATTCCGTCGGCCCCCACCAGCAGCGGTCGCGCATTGGGAAACTCCCTGCAGAATTTTTCGAGGCCCGGCAAGGTGTCCCGACGGCCCACACTCTTGACTTCCACGGCCACCAGTTTGTCGCCCCGTCGCAGCACGTAGTCCACCTCCCGGTTTCCATCATTCCAATAGTACAACTTCATGTCCGTGCCCATGATTCCGTTGGCCAAGCCTGCTCCCACGGCGGTTTCCACGATGCGCCCCCAGTGCGCATGGTCGCGGCGCGCCGAAGAGAAGGGAACGCCGGCCGACGCGTTCATCAGGGCGGTGTTCATCACCAGCAGTTTCGGACTGGACGCCCGCCTCCGCACCGCCTGTCCCGCGTACTTGTGCAGACCGATGAGCAGACCGCCGCCCCCCAGCAGACTCAGATATTCGGCCAGTGTCGTGGTGTTTCCCGCATCTTGAAGTTGGCCGAGCATCTTGTTGTAGGACAGGACGCGGGCAGAATAACGGCAACCAAGTTCAAAAAGCTGCCGCAAAAGTGCGGGTTTGTTGACACGAGTCATCAACAGCACATCCCGTGAAATGGAGGTTTCGATAAGCGAATCGAGCACATAACGCGCCCAGCGGTCCGGCTCGTCCACCAGTTGGGCCGCGCCGGGATACCCGCCAAAGTAGAGGTACTGGTCGAGTTTCCAGCCGAAGGCCCGGTGCATCTCGTCAAAGGACCAGTGCGGCACCGCGATCAACTCAAAACGGCCGGCCAGACTCTCGGTCAACCCGCGATGAACCATAAGCGGAGACGAGCCGAGCAGTACCACATGCATGGGCCTTGCGGCTGCGGTGTCCTCGTCCCACAGGCGTTTTATTGTCTCCTGCCAGCCGGGCAGTTTCTGGATTTCGTCGAGGACCAGTAGACCGGGCACCGTGCCCCGGTCACACAACATGCGCGCCGTTTCCCACTGCTCATGCACCCAAACGGTGCCCTTTAGTGCGGGCTCGTCGGCGGAGGCGTAATGGCACGGCAACCCCGCGGATTGCATGACCTGCCGGGCGATGGTGGTCTTGCCCACTTGGCGGGGGCCGGCCAGTACTTGAATGAACCGGCGCGGCTGTTTTAACCGCCGTGCGAGAGTGTCGCCCATGGCGCGCTGGAACATGGCCAATCTCCTTCTTTCACTTTACTCAGTATATTGAGTAATTTTACTCAATACATTGAGTAATTTCAACAACTCGTCCTTAACTATTGTAGCGCAATGCTTTACACGGCGTAAGATTGGAGAATGGGCGGCGTTGTGATCGACTGCAGATACCACGTTTGCAACGCGGCACCGTCTTGGGGCAGGTTTAAAGGAGGAGCGACTGGGCAGCCCGACGGCTTTATACCCCCGCCCTGAACTTGGCCGCCTCGAAGAGCACGTCCTGGATTTCCTTCACCGCCTTGTCGAGGCCGATGAAAAGGGCGCGGGCGATGATGTCGTGGCCGATGTTGACTTCGTTGAGGCCGGGCAGCACCGCCACGGGCCAGAGATTGCGCACGGTGAGGCCGTGGCCGGCGTTGCAGCGCATGGGGGTCTGGCCGACGAGCAGGGCGCACTGGTGCAGCCGGTCCAGTTCGTGGGCAACCGCCGCCTGGCCTTTTGCGTTGGCGTAGGCGCCCGTGTGGAACTCGACATAGTCCGCGCCGACGGCCGCGCTGGCCTCGACCTGGTGGGAGTCGGGGTCGATGAACATGCTGACGTGAATACCGTGGGCATGCATGCCTGCGGTGACGTCAAACAGTGCGGCGCGCTGTCCGGCTACATCGAGCCCGCCCTCGGTGGTCACCTCCTGCCGGTTTTCGGGCACGAGGCAGACCGTGTGCGGTTTGAGCCGGTGGGCAATGTCGATGATTTCGGGGGTGACGCCCATTTCGAGGTTAAGCCGGACCTGAAGCACCTGGTGGAGCGCCTCGACGTCGTGGTCCTGGATGTGGCGCCGGTCGGCGCGAAGATGCACCGTAATCTGGTGGGCACCGGCGGCCTCGCAGACTTTGGCGGCGGCGACCACATCAGGGTTGGCGCCTTTGCGCGCCTCGCGCAGCGTGGCGACATGGTCGATGTTCACCCCAAGTTCAATCATCCTGAGCGCGAGAGGATTTGAAGGACTCATGGCTGGGCGCCTCCTGTAATGTTATGCGCCGGCAATCTCGGCGACGCGCGCGGCGAGCGCGGCGGCCAACTGTTCGGCCTTGCGCAATTCCTCGTGTTGAACCATGATCCGCATGACCGGTTCGGTGCCTGAACGCCGGATGACAACCCGGCCGCGGCCCTCAAGCTGCGCCTCGGCCTCGGCGACAAGCGCCTCCACCGCCGCGTCGGCGGGACGCTTCCCTTTGGCGAGGGGCACCTTGCAGTGGCATTCCGGCATTTCATGGTATACGTGGGCCAGCGACGAGAGCGGCTGGTCCTTGCGAATCACGGTGGCAAGCGCCTGAAGCGCGGCGATCATGGCATCGCCGGTGGTGTTGTGCTCCAGCAGGACAATATGGCCCGACGGTTCGCCGCCCAGTATAAGCCCCTCCCTGAGCATGGCTTCCACCACGCTGCGGTCGCCCACATTGGAACGAACGACCCGGCCCCCGGCACCGGCCAGGGCGCGGTCAAGCCCGCCGTTCGCCATAATCGTGGTGGCCAGGGTGTTGTTGGGCAACAGGCCGCGCTCAATCATGTCCAGACCGAGCACGCACAGGATCGCATTCCCGTCCAGCAACCGTCCGTTCTCGTCCGCCATGGCGATGCGGTCGCCGTCGCCGTCGAACGCGATGCCCACATCGGCCTTCTCGCGAATGACGGTGGCGCGCATTTCTTCAGGGTGCACCGACCCGAAACCGGTGTTGATGTTGAGCCCGTCGGGACGGTCGCCGATGGCGATAACCTCGGCGCCCAATTCGGACAGCGTGTTGGGACCGACCTTGTAGGAGGCGCCGTTGGCGCAGTCCACAACGATGCGCAGCCCGTCCAGGCGCATCCCCTTGGGAAAAGAGGCCTTCGTGAACTCGATATAGCGCCCGACCGCGTCGTCAATGCGCCGGGCCGTGCCGATCTTCTCGCCGGTGGGGCGCAGGGCGTCGATTTCGCCGGTGCTGATGATGCGCGCGATCTCGTCCTCGACCGCGTCGGGAATCTTGTAGCCGTCGGCGCCGAAGAGTTTGATCCCGTTGTCGGCATAGCCGTTGTGCGACGCCGAAATCATGATGGCGCCGTCACAGCGCAGACTGCGCATAATGTAGGAGACGCCCGGCGTGGGCAGCGGGCCGGTGAGCAGCACGCGCACGCCGACGGAGCACAGGCCGGCCGTCAGCGCGTTCTCCAGCATGTAGCAGGAGCGGCGCGTGTCCTTGCCGATCAGAATGGTGTGCTGGCGGTCTTCCTTCTGGAAGAAATGGCCCGCAACACGGCCCACCTGAAGCGCCATCTCCGCGGTCATGGGATGCACATTGGCAAGTCCGCGGATGCCGTCTGTGCCGAACAGCCGTTCAGCCATCGTTGCGTGCCCTTCCGCGCGTGATGGCGTCGCACATGCGCACCACCCGCGTCATGGTTCTAACATCGTGCACTCGGACACAGTGTACGCCCCGGGCCGCGGCAAAGGCCACCGCCGCCGCCGTGCCCTCGGTGCGGTCGTTCACGTCCGCGTCAAGCACCGCGCCCAGGGTGGATTTGTTGGAAACGCCTAGCAGCAGGGGGCGCCCGAAACTGTGAAACTCCTGGAACCGGCGCAGCAGCAGCAGATTCTGGTCCACCGTTTTGCCAAACCCGAATCCGGGGTCCAGCCAGATCTGCTCCTCCCGGATGCCCTCATTCGCGGCAAAGCGCAGTCTCTCGTCAAAGAAGGCGCGGATATCGTCCACCACGTCGTCATAACGGGGTGCCTGCTGCATGGTCTTGGGCTCGCCCTGCATGTGCATGAGCACGCAGGGACAGCCGGTCGCGGCAATCAGGCCGGCCATTTCAGGATCGCCCTGCAGCGCGGTGATATCGTTCACCATCACCGCTCCCAGCGCCAGCGCACGGCGGGCCGTTTCGGCATGCCGGGTGTCGACCGAAATGGGAATCTCCAGCGGGACAAGCGCCTCCACCGCGGGAAGCACGCGGCGCAGTTCCTCTTCCTGGGATACCTGCTCGGCGCCGGGCCGCGTCGATTCGCCGCCCACGTCAAGAATGTCGGCGCCGTCGCGCACCTGTTCGGCGGCATAATCCCGCACGGTGGCCGTGCCGGTCAACCGCCCGCCGTCGAAGAAGGAATCAGGGGTGACATTCACGATGCCCATGACGAGCGTCTTGCGCGGGAAGGGCGGCACGCACAGGGACATCATGAAAAAAGGCTCCTTCACACGCCAACGGATCGCGTCAGGCCGTTTCCGGCACCGCGTTTCCAGAAACGGCGTTGTCGGCGTCGCGTTCGGGAGCGCGCTCGGGAACGGGGGGCGGCAGTTCTTCGTCCGCCGTTACGGCATCGCCGTGCCCGTCGTCGTGGTTGCGCTCGGGAAGAAGATTCGGCCCGCCGACCTCTTTGATAATCGCATCGATCTCGGTGGCGTCGAGCGTTTCCCGCTCGACAAGCGCATCCGCGAGCGCCTTGAGCACCGGCATCTGCGCCCGGAGCAGGTCACGGGCTTCGCGGTAGGCCTCCTCGCAAATGCTGTGTATCTCGCGGTCCACGGCGGACGAGGTCTCTTCGCTGAAGTCGCGCATGCGCGCGAAATCGCGGCCCAAGAACACCTCGTCGTCGCCGCCGAAGGTGATCGGGCCGAGGCTGCTCATGCCCCATTCGCAAACCATCTTGTGCGCCAGGCGCGTGGCGTGCTTGAGGTCGCTCATCGCGCCGCTGTTGAACTCGTCAAACACCAGTTCCTCGGCCGCCCGGCCGCCCATAATCATGCGTATGCTTGCCAGGCAGTAGGACCGCGAAATGCTGTAGCGGTCCTCCTCGGGCAGCGAACTGGTGATGCCCAGCGCGCGGCCGCGCGGAATGATCGTGACCTTGTGCACCGGATCGGCGCTCACCAGCAGCCGCGCGACGAGCGTGTGGCCCGCCTCATGGTACGCGGTGCACAGCTTGTCCTTGTCGCTCATGACGAGGCTGCGCCGGGCCGGACCCATGAGCACGCGGTCCTTGGCGTCCTCGAAGTCAATCATGTTGACCCGTTCCTGGGCGCGGCGCGCCGCGAGCAGGGCCGCTTCATTGACCATGTTGGCGAGGTCGGCGCCCGAGAATCCGGGCGTGCCGCGCGCCAGCACGCCGAGGTCGACGTCGGGCGCGAGCGGAACCTTCTGGTTGCTCACATGGATGTTCAGAATCGCCTTGCGGCCCTTGATGTCCGGATTGGGCACGACGATCTGGCGGTCAAAACGGCCCGGGCGCAGCAGCGCCTGGTCGAGCACGTCGGGCCGGTTGGTCGCGGCCATCAGGATGACGCCGTCATTGGTGTTAAAGCCGTCCATCTCGACGAGCAACTGGTTCAGCGTCTGTTCACGCTCGTCGTGGCCGCCGCCCAGACCGGCGCCGCGCTGGCGGCCCACCGCGTCGATTTCATCGATGAAGATGATGCAGGGCGCATGCTTGTGGCCCTGCTGGAACAGGTCGCGCACGCGGCTTGCGCCGACACCGACAAACATTTCCACAAAGTCGGAGCCGCTGATGCTGAAGAAGGGCACGTTTGCCTCGCCGGCGACAGCCCGCGCAAGCAGGGTCTTGCCCGATCCCGGCGCGCCCACCAGCAATACGCCGCGGGGTATCTTGCCGCCCAGATGGGTGAAGCGTTTGGGGTCTTTCAGGAACTCGATGATCTCCTGCAGTTCCTCTTTCGCCTCGTCCACGCCGGCCACATCATTGAATGTAACAGTCTTGTCCCCCTGGTTGGCCAGCCGCGCCCGGCTCTTGCCGAAAGACATGGCCTTGTTGCTGCCGCCCTGCATCTGGCGGAACATGAAGAACCAGAACAGGCCAAATATCAGAACCAGCGGCAGAACATTGAACAGCAGTCCTGTCCACAGGGCATTGTCCACGTCATAGCGCCACGGAGCCTTGTTGGTTTCAAGCTCCTGCTTCCACTCGTCCTTGAACTTGTCCGTCTTGAAATCCATCGACTCGCGGCCGTCCGCCTTGGCCTTGTCCTTGAACTTGGCGTGTATCTGCAGGAGGTTGTTGCCCACCTCCTTGACCACGACCGAATCGACATTATTCGCCGCAAGTTGGGCCACAAAATCCGGCTCGCCCAGCACCTTCTTCTCCGGTTGGAGCTTAGTGAAATTAAGCAGAGCAAGGATCACAATGATAAGCAGGACTATCCAGAGCGATGCGCCTTTGAGTAAACTGTTCATATAACTGGTGTTAGCTGGCCTTTGTTTGCGGGCGTTAATGGGACAATCTCACCTTTGGTTAATCATAACATACGGGCAGACCCCGTACAATCCCGGAAAGTCCCGAATCATCGGGTTTTTTCGGTCCTGTGGGCACCGGCCCCGCTGAAACTTGACGCCGACAGGGCTGGTCCGTTTATCATGCGGCGCACCGGGGGCGAACAACGTTTCCCGGCGGCGTCCCGGCCCGGTATAACCCCAATTCATTTGGAGATGTAATCTAATGTTCAAGAAGGCACTCAAGATAGCGGGCGGTCTGCTGCTGGGGCTGTTCGTGATCGCCATGCTGGCCAAGGTCTACGCGGACCGGAAGTACTTCGATAATTACGACCCCAAGGCCCCCTACAACGTGCAGGTGCTCGAAACGGAGGCGGTGAACGCCGACAACCCCGCACTGGGCTACGAGATCACCAAGTTCACCTTCGACGGATACAAGGGCGAGAAGGTTCCAACGCTGCTCAGCATGCCGCTCAAACACGCCAAACCCGTGCCGGCGGTCATTTTCCTGCACGGCATCGGCCAAAGCAAGGGCTTCCTGAAAGAAATCACCGCCCCGTTCAACCAGACGGGCTTCGCAATGGCCAGCATGGACCAGTTCATGCAGGGCGAACGCAAACTGCCCAAGGGAACCTCGGGCCTGGAGAGCCTGCGCGCCTTTCAGCAGCGTCCGGCCAAAACCATCAACGAAACACGGCGCTTGATTGGCTATCTGGCGAGCCGCCCGGACATTGACCCGGCGCGCATCTATCTTGTGGGTGCCAGTTACGGAGCCATCACCGGCAGCACGGTGCTCGCCATGGAATC
>CAIJOU010000657.1 GCA_903822375.1 Candidatus Hydrogenedentota bacterium | reverse complement strand
CTTCCGCCTTGGCCTGGGCCTTGGGAATCTCAGTGCCGGCGCTCAGGAAATACACCAACGGCTGCTTTTTATCCTCAGGCGGTTTCTTCTTGTCGTCCTGCTGCTTTTGCTGCTGCTGCGGATTTTGCAGCAGTTCCTTCAGTTTCAGCCGCACGTGATCCAGATTCTGCCGTGCCCCACTGTGGCCGGGGTGTTCGCGCAGGAACTGTTCATATCCTGCCACGGCCCCGCGCAGCGCCAAAACGGCGTCTTCATATTTCTGATCGGCAGGGACTAACATCGCCTTGCGCGCCGCGGCATTGAGGCGGCCAAAGGCGGACTCGGTAACGAGGGCTGCATCATTTCCGCTGGACAATTTCGAGAAGGCTGTCTCCGCCTCCGCGTAGGACGCAAGCGCCTCCTCCTTTGCCCCAAGGGTTTCCTGATGTTGTGCGCGTGAATACAGGGCCTTGCCGATGCCGTAGGCGACAACCCCCGAGTCGGGATGGTCCACTTGAAGTTCGTGGAGAACTTCGAGGGCCTTGTCGAAGTTGCCACTGTTCAAGTGCCCCTGCGCCGTGGCGAGGGCATCGGCATAGGAGGTGCTGGCGGCAAATGCATGGCCCGCAATAAAAGTATGGAGAAGGAGAAGGAGAAGGGCGGTCCTACGCATGATTTCTACCCTCCCTGCGGAGCCGGTAGGAACGAATCCATGGCATAAGTGTCACCCAGAAACCTTCGGCCATGAAGCAGAAAAGGGCCGCACCCAAGGGCCAGCGGTAGCGGTTGACAAGGTTATAGCGCATTTTGTCGGACACAGCGCGCGATTGCACCTGTTCCAACTCGTCGCGGATGAACTTCACATCCGAATCGTCGGGAGTAATGCGGGCATAGGCTCCGCCTGAGTCGCTTGCAAGCTTCTTCAGATTATCCTCGTCAAGGCGGCTCAGGTGCGTCTTTTGATCTTCCGAGAGTCGCGAGTAGCGCTGCATCCATTTGGGATAGGTTATTGTCGCGCCCTTCGGGTCGCCTATGCCCAAGACGTATATCTCGGCATAGTCCTTCATCTGCCCGGCTTCGGCCAGGGCGTCTCCGGAGGTCTGCTCACCGTCGGTAACGATGAAGATTACGCGGGCACTCCGGCCCGCTCTTCCCGACTTCTTCGCGTCCTCATCGAAAACGCGCCTCGCCTCGCGCAGCGCGGCCGTAATATCGGTTCCCTCGACGCTGAGCGTGTCCGTCGTGACGGAGTCGAGCGCGGCGCGGTAGTAATTCAAGTCAAGCGTGAGTGGCACTTCGGTGGCCGCCTCGCCGGAGAAAGCAATCAGTCCGAAGCGGTCCCCGGGGCACAGGTCCAGCAAGGATTGAATCTTCTGCCGTGCCCGCTCCAGCCGTGTGGGCAGCGGGTTTTGGGCGTTCATGCTTTCCGACGTGTCCAGAAGCACCAGAATGTCACGGCTCTCTCTCGCGACATTCACCCAGGACCGTCCCCAGCGCGGCTGCGCAAAGGCCAGAAGCAAAGCCACCAGCCCCAGCAGGGCCAACCAGGTCAATGGACGCCGCACCCGCTCATCGTAGCCTTCGAGAAGGCGCGGGGCGAGGGACGCGTCAATCAGCGCCGTCAGTCTGGCGCGTCGCCGACGGTCCGACCAGCGCAATCCGAATATGGCGGCGGCAAGGACGGCCAACGCCAGGGTGCACCAAAGGGGCGCCTGGCCTGTGGGGAAGGCAAATTCAAGGCTCATGGCACCACCTCAAACACGGACCGGCGCACCATGATGGACGTGACCGTCAGCAGGGCGCCGAGCAGGAGATAAGGCATGAAGGCCTCTTTGAATTCATAGTAGTCGCCCAAGTCAATTTCCGTCGTTTCCAGCGCGTTGATTTCTTTGTAGGCGCTCATCAGGGCGTCCGTGTCCGTGGCAAGATAGTACCGGCCACCGGTCGTTCCGGCGACCTTCTTCAGCATTTCCTCGTCAATCGCCTCGCTTTGCACCGGGAAGAACCCGCCCTGAATCGTCGTTGGCTCGGGCGACCCGGCTCCGATGGTATAGACCCGTATGTTGAATTCCTTGGCAAGTTGCGCCGCTGTTGGCGGGTCCAGTTCGCCCCGGTTGTTGCGCCCATCGGACAACAGCACAATTACTTTTGATTTCGCCTCGGTCTGGCTGAGCCGGCGAATGGCCAGGCCGAGGGCCGAACCTATCGCCGTGCCCTGCTTGCTTTCCGGGGCGATCTGTGCGTCCTCAACCGTCTTTTCCAGAATGTCATAGTCAAGCGTAAGGGGACATTGGGTCCACGCAATGCCGGAGAACAGCACCAGACCGACGCGGTCGACGCCAAAGCGGCCGTTCTGGCGCTCGCGGCGGCTGTCGATAAAATTGCGCACGGCCTGTTTCGTGACGTAAAGGCGGTCGCGCGGCACGCCGTCCATGACGAAATCCGCCTGTTGCATGCTGCCTGATACGTCCACGCAGAGCATGATGTCAATCACGCCCGTGCGGTCTTTGCGTATCTGAAAGCCGTTCAGCGGGCAGGCAATGGCCAGCACCAGCAGGGACAGACCAAGGGTGCGAAGGGTGGCGGGAATGGCGCGCCATCCGCGGGAGGCCCGCGCACCCAAACGGGCCAGTGCGGAACCCGTCGATATGGTCACGGCGCCGGGCGCCCCTGAGAATGCCTCGAAGACGCCCAGCAGGGCCACGGGAATGAGCAACAGCAACGCCCACGGGTGTGCCAGGGAACCGAACAGGAAAGGCTGTAAGAGTTCTCTCATGCCGCGCCCTCCAGTTCGCCGGCAGCATCGGGACGGGGCACGGTGTTTTCCACGAAGCGTTCGGCTTCGGCGAGACGTTGTTCCATCTCAACCATGGAGGGCTCATGCCGCGCAAACTTGACGCG
>CAIJOU010000656.1 GCA_903822375.1 Candidatus Hydrogenedentota bacterium | reverse complement strand
GGGTGAAAAGAGGGCAGAACATACGCCCCCGGCGCGTCAAGTGGTTCTCGTTCACCCTTCACCCTTCACCATTTTTCCCGAACTTCTAAGAAATTCGGGTGTCTGAACGTTATGATGAGTGAAGCGCGCAGGACCGCGGGTTGCGGGGCGCCGTTCCGGACGGCGGCCCGCCAACACAGGAGATTCAGGGTTATGGATTGGATACAGACGGCGATGGAGCGTTACGGCGGTCCGCTGCTGCGTTACGCAACGGGGCTGACCGGCAACGCCGAGACCGCCCGCGACGTGGTGCAGGAGACGTTTCTGAGGCTCTGCCGCGCCGAGCGCGGCAAAGTCGAGGGGCATCTGGCCCCGTGGCTCTACACCGTCTGCCGCAATCTGGCCCTGGACGTCCACCGAAAGGAACGCCACATGGCACCATGGAATGAAGCGGCAGCGGCGACGGCGGAAGCGACCGCCGTTGCGCCCTCCGATGCGGCAGAACGGGCCGAGGCCCGGACGCGCGCCGATGCATGGCTCGACACCCTCCCCAAAAACCAGCAGGAAGTCATCCGGCTCAAGTTCCAGGACGCCCTGTCCTACGCGGAAATCAGCCGGGTCACCGGGCTCAGCGCCACCAACGTGGGCTATCTGATACACACCGGGCTCAAGGCCCTCCGCCAGCGGCTGGCCGCGGCGGAAAGCGCCGGACAGGCCTGAGGAGCATGAACATGAACTACGAACTCGACGATCCGAGGCTCACCGCGTACGCGCTGGGCGAACTGGATGATGCCGAAAAGGCCGCGATAGAGGCCTTTCTGAACGAAAACGAGGCCGTCCGCGATGAGGTCGCCCGCATCCGTGAAGCCGCGCAGTGGCTCACCGCCGAACTCGGCGCGGAAGCGCCGGAGGGACTGTCCGAACTGGAACGCGCCCGCATCCTGGACCAGGCAAAGACAGCCAAACCGGCCCGAAAGGTTCATTGGGGGCGCTGGGCAGTTGCTGCACTGGTTCTCCTGGTTGGAGGTGGCGCCTGGATGGCGACTTCGACAATGAACTACTACCATGAGAAGTCCGCCCAAGCCACAATGGAATGCGATGTTGTCAATCATGCCAAGGCAGTGAACCTCCAAAAATTGCCGATATCCGGTGCCGAGGGCGGCTCGGTGTCCGCGAATGCGCCCAAAGCTGAGGCGCACGATCTTGCCCTCGCCAAGAAGGCACCTGCGGATGCTAGTAACACAAAGGCGGCCCTGACCGAAAAGGATTTTGCAACAGTACAACACGCCAAGGTGGTGCCGTTGCCTGCGTCGCCATCCCGGGCGATGTCGGCACCGGTTCCGGCTTCCGCCCCCGTTCAGGCTGCCCGACCCAGCGACAGTTGGAACACCATCAGCACGAAAACCATGAGCCAGCAGGCGGTCATTGGAGACGCAGAGCCCGTGCAGCGAGTGACCACGGCCAACGCGCCCGCCTCCGCCGCTCCGCCTGCCGAGGCGAAGGAACAGTTGGCGCTACGCAATAAGGAAAGTGTTAACGCCCCGACAGGCGCGAACCAGAGCAACTTTTGGGGACGGTCTTATGATGCCAGCAAACTTAGCTTTGCGCCGACTTCCCAATCTGCGCCCCCTCCACCTGGGTCTCAGGCATCGCCGCCCGCAGAGGTGAAGGAGCAGTTAGAAGCGTTGGGCTATGGCGATATCCGCGTGGACGCACCCGCCACCGCGCAACCCGCACCCGGGAAGCCCAAGTCCGCCGAGGCCACTCAGAACGTCCAGGCCTACAGCCAGCCGGTTCCTCCAGCCCTGCCCACGCCGGTGCCGGGCAGTGAGTCCTATCCGGCACTGCCGGAGAACACGTTCCAGCGCGTGGCGGACGCGCCGCTGTCGACCTTCGGCATGGACGTAGACACGGCGTCCTACGCCAATGTGCGGCGCTTCCTGTCGCAGGGCACGCTGCCGCCGGGCGAGGCGGTGCGCATCGAGGAACTGGTCAACTACTTCAAGTACGACTATCCCAAGCCCGAGAGCGATGCGCCGTTCTCCGTAACGGTGGATGCGCACCCCTGCCCGTGGGCACCGACGCACACGCTGGCCCGCATAGGACTGCACGGCAGGGAACTCGACACCGAGACACGGCCCCCGGCGAACCTCGTGTTTCTGATTGACGTGTCCGGCTCGATGGAGGACGCGGACAAACTGCCGCTGCTCAAGAAGGGTATGAAACTGCTGGCCCAGACTGTCACGGCCAAAGACCGCGTGTCCATCGTCACCTACGCCAGCGGCACCGGGGTGGCACTGTACCCGACCCCGGGCGACAACAAGGCGGCCATCGAAAGCATCATCGACCACCTGCAGGCCGGCGGGTCGACCAACGGCGAGGGCGGCATCCAGGCGGCCTACGACCTGGCGCGGCGCGCGTTCATCCAGGGCGGCGTCAACCGTGTGATCCTGGCCACCGACGGTGACTTCAACGTGGGCATCAGCGATACGGGCACGCTGGTCAGCATGATTGAACAGCAGGCGAAGACAGGCGTGGCGTTGAGCGTGCTCGGCTTCGGCCAGGGCAACCTCAAGGACGAGCGAATGATGAAGCTGGCCGACAAGGGCAACGGCAACTACGCCTACATCGACTCGTTCAACGAAGCGCGCAAGGTTTTGCTCGAGCAGGCCATGGGCACGCTGTTCACCATCGCCAAGGACGTGAAGATCCAGGTCGAGTTCAATCCAGCCAAGGTCGGCGCGTACCGGCTTATCGGCTACGAGAAGCGCATGCTCGCCGCGCAGGACTTCAACGACGACCGCAAGGACGCCGGTGAAATCGGCGCGGGCCACACGGTCACGGCGCTGTACGAACTGGTGCCGCCGGGCGAACAGGTCAGCCCGCCGCAGACGGACCCGCTCAAGTACCAGACCAACGCCGCGTCCGCGCCGGCTCCGCCCGCCTCGGACTCGCCCGAAATGATGACGGTGAAGCTGCGCTTCAAGCCGCCCACGGGCGACGTGAGCACGCGCTTTGACGTGCCCATCCCGGCGACGGTGGTGACGGCGGAAACGCGGCCCGACTTCCAGTTCGCCTCGGCCGTGGCGGCCTTCGGCATGCTGCTGCGCCACTCGTCCTATGCGGGCACGGCAACCATGGACATGGTCATCAATCTCGCGCAGCAGGGGAAGGGGACGGACACCGAGGGCCTGCGTGCGGAGTTCATTAATCTCGCCAAGACGGCCTCGGCGCTCATGGGAACGCCGAAGCAGTAGGGTGTGCGCAGCGAAGCGGAGCGCACCGGTTTGACTGGGAGCGCCGGCATCCTGCCGGCCTCTCCGAAAAGCTCGGTGCGCTCTCAGTATTCTATCTCCGTCCCCTCGTCCCCAAGTTTTACTTGGGGACGCACTTGTCCGCGAAGTTACACTTCGCACCGCCGGGGCGTGGCCCCGACGAGGAAAAGCGGCGGCATGGCCGCACGCACTCCAAAGAAAGGCAGGCCCCGGTCTGCGTTTGTACCGAACGGTGCGCTCTGTCTTGCTTCGCAAGACTTCCGCACACCCTACTTCTTACGGCTTCTTCCTTCCGCCCGGGCCGCGGCCGACTTCGCGGCCGATGCGGCGGATGCGCGCGCCCATGCAGCTGTGGCATTCACGGCCCGTCTCGGCGATGCAGGCCTTGGCGGGATAGATCTCGTAGAGCTTGCGGTATTCCGGCGGCGTCAGGTTGGGCATGACGATGTTCGCGCCGCGCTGCAGGCCGAATTCGCGGCCCTGCGCCAGGTTGAGCGTGGCCAGCGCCGTGGTGCTCGGGATGTTCGCGTCGGGCCGCACCAGCCGGGTCAGCGCCACGGTCTTGTAGGTCATCAGTTCGCTGTTGGGGACCTGGTCGCCGGGTGCCAATGTAGGACAAGCGTCCTCGCCTGTCGCCCCGGATTGACAGCCGGGGGCGGCTGTCCCACATGCCTGGCCGAGCGGGGTGGCGGGGTGGGAGATGTAGGGGCCCACGCCGATCATGTCGAGGTCGAGATTGCGGAAGGTAGCGAGGTCGCGCGCGAGCATGGCATAGCTCTGGCCGGGAATGCCGACCATGACGCCGCTGCCGATCTCGTAACCGAATCCGCGCAGGCGCTCCAGCATGGCCAGCCGGTCCGAAATGGTGCGGCCCGGTCCGGGCGGGTGGATCATGGCGTAGAGCCGCGGGTCGGAGGTCTCGAAGCGGAGCAGATAGCGGTCCGCCCCGGCCCTGCGCCAGGCGATGAAATCCTCATTGGGCCGTTCGCCAAGACTGAGCGTCACGGCGAGTCCGGTCTCTTCCTTGATGGCGTGGATGAGGTCTGTGATGAATGCCTGGGTGAGCCCGTAATCCTCGCCGGCCTGCATCACGACGGTGCCGTAGCCGAACTCGCGCGCCTCGCGCGCGCAGTTGAGGATTTCGTCGCGCGTCATGCGGTAGCGTTCGAGCCCGCGGTTGTCCGCGCGCAGGCCGCAATAGCCGCAAAGACGGCAGCAGTAGCTGGAGATCTCGATGAGCCCGCGCAGGTGCACCGCCTCGCCGACATGCGCCTTGCGCGCGGCATCGGCGGCGTCCCACAGCAGTTGTAGCCGGGCGTGGTCCTCCTCGCGCAGCCAGGATTCGATAGTGGCAACCGTCAAGTTCTCAAATGACATACTTCATATCTCATGCAAAAGCTTTCTGTTTTAACCACAGAGGCACGAAGGACACGGAGAAGAAAACAACAATCGGTCCGTCATTGCGAGCGAAGCGAAGCAATCTCCTGTTCACGACAACCGGGACCCCGTGCCATGGGATAAGAGATTGCCTCGGTTCCCTCGTAATGAAGGAACATGCCTTATCCCCTTCATTCCCTTCATCCGTGAGGAGTCCCATCTTCTTCGTGTTCTTCGTGTCTCTGTGGTTCAATCATTTCTGTTTCGGCACCACTGCGGCCTTGTACGCTTCCAGCGCGGCGGGGAAGGGTTCCAGCGCGCGCTCGAAGATGCCCAGACTGTAGGCGATGGCCAGTCCGTAATTCGTGATCGGCACGCCCTGCTGGCGGCAGCGCAGGATGCGGCTCAGCATGGCGCGACGGTTGGTCGTGCAAGCGCCGCAGTGCACCACGAGCTTGTACTGCGTCAGATCCCCGGGGAAATCGTGGCCCTGCATATGCACGAACTCAATCTTGCCGCCCACGTACTGCGTGAGCCAGCGCGGAATCTTCACACGGCCGATGTCGTCGGCGATGGGGTGGTGGCTGCACGATTCGGCGATGAGCACGCGGTCTCCGGGGCGCAGTGACTCGATGGCGCGCGCGCCGAGCACCTGCGTCACCAGGTCACCGCGGTAGCGCGCGAAGAGCACGGAGAATCCGGTCATCAGGATGTTGCGCGGCACGTCCGCCGCGACCTTCAAGAATGCCTGCGAATCGGTGACCACCAGTTTCGGCGGGCGGTTCAACCGGGCCAGCGCGTCGCGCAGCTCGCGCTCCTTGACGACCATGCAATACGCGTCGCCGTCGAGCAGGTCGCGGATGGACTGCACCTGCGGCAGGATGAGCCGCCCCTTGGGCGCCTCCTTGTCGATGGGCACCACCAACACGGCCATTTCGCCGGGGCCGACGAGATCGGCCAGGATGGCGGGGGTCTCGATGAAATCGGCGGGCGCGCTGTCGAGCAGCGCCTGGCGAAAATCGAGCACGCCAACGCCGTCGCATGCCGCCGTGCGCACCACGGTCACGCCCTTTTCCTTGAGCGTGTCCACCAGCGCGGCAGGCGGCTCGCCCAAGTCGCATTTGTTGAACACGACCACGACGGGCGTTTCGCGCTGTTTCAATTCGGCGAGGAGTTCCTCTTCGAAAGTTCCCCAACCGTCCGGTTCGGTGACGATGACGCCAAGATCGGTGCGGTCAAAGACCGTGCGCGTCTTCTCGACGCGCAGTGCGCCTAGGGCGCCCGTGTCATCCACGCCGGCCGTGTCGATAAACAGCACCGGTCCGAGCGGGAGCAGTTCCATGGGTTTTTCGACAGGGTCCGTGGTGGTGCCCGCATGGGCGGACACGATCGACACCTGCTGGCGCGTGATGGCGTTGAGCAGGCTCGACTTGCCCACATTGCGACGGCCGAAGAGGCCGATATGCAGCCGCATCGATTTAGGCGTGGTCTGCATCGTTGTCCCCGTGGCCGCCGGCATAGCGGAACCCGTCGGGCATGCCCAACCGGCACACCGCCTCGGCCGTGGTCAGTTCGTCAAACTGTGCCGCCGTCAGCAACCCCTTTTCCAAAACCGTCTCACGCACCGTACGGCCCGCCGCGGCCGCCTCGCGGGCCACCTTGGAGGCGGCCTCATAGCCCAGCACGGCCACCAGCGCGGTGGCCATAGCGGTGGAGCCGTCAATATGGGCGCGGCAGCGCGCCTCGTCGGCAACGATGCCTTCGACGCAGTGCGCGCGCAGCATCGTGCAGGCCCGCGCGAGCAGGTCGCAACTGTGCAGCAGGCTGTCCGCGACAAGCGGGAGGAATGCGTTCAGTTCCAGGTCGCCGCGCGACACGGCATGGGCGACCACCTGGTCGTGGCCCATGACCAGCAGAGCCGCCTGGGTGACCGCCTCGGGAATCACGGGATTCACCTTGCCGGGCATGATCGACGAGCCCGCCTGCAGGCGCGGCAGCCTGATTTCGCCGAAGCCGGCGTCCGGTCCGGACGACAGGAGCCGCAGGTCCGTGGACACCTTGACGAGCGACACGGCGCAGGCCTTGAGCATGCCCATCACCTCGACGAAGACGTCCGCGTTTTGTGTGGCCTCGACGAGGTTCTCGGCGCGGGCGAAGCCGATGCCGGTAATCTCGCGCAGCGCCTCGGTCACGCGGAAGACGTACTGCCGCGGTGCGGCGTAGCCCGTGCCGATGGCGGTGCCGCCGAGGTTCACCACGCGCAGCCGCTCCTCGCATTTGTAAATGCGCCAGCGGTCGCGCGCGAAGGCTTCCGCATAGGCGCCCATCTCGCGGCCCAGTGTGATCAGCACGGCATCCTGCAACTCCGTGCGGCCCATTTTCACGACGTGCGCGAAGGCCTGCTCCTTCGCCTGAAACGCCTCCTGCAGCGCGACCAGCGCATCCTCAAGCGGCTTGAGCCCGCGAATCGCGGCCAGGCGCAGCGCCGTGGGATAGGTGTCATTGGTGGACTGGTGCAGGTTCACATCGTCGAGCGGTGACACGAGTTCATACTGGCCCGGTGCCGCGCCCATCAGCTGCAGGGCGCGGTTGGCGATGACCTCGTTTACGTTCATGTTCGTGCTCGTGCCCGCGCCGCCCTGCAGCGCGTCGGTCACGTTCCACTGGTCGAGCAAACCGGCGGCAAGTTCCGCGCAGGCGCGGCAAAGGGCCTCCGCCTTGTCGGGCGCGTCGGCCCAGAAGCCCAGGTCGCGGTTTACCCGCGCGCAGGCGAGTTTCACATCGCCGTAGGCGTGGAACAACCCCGGGTGCGGAGTGCGCCCGGCCAGCGGAAAATTCTCCATGGCGCGCAGCGTGTGCACGCCATAGAGGGCGTCGCGCGGCACGTCCCGCGTGCCGAGCAGGTCCTGTTCGCGGCGGGCGGGATTGGGATTGATGTCGGTATTGCTCAAGTGCGGTTCTCGTGTGCGGACGCCTGACATCCCCCGGTCGGCTGTCGCCGACCACCCCCTTCAAAGCGGGGCTTGGGAGGAGCGCGTTTCCGGGTCTGTGTTTGGACCAACATCCCCCGACCGCCTTTCGGCGGTAACCCCTTTCAAAGGGGGACCTGAGAGGGCGCGGGTCCGGCTTTCAATTCGCAATTCGCAATTCGTAATTCCTAATTGAATGGAATTCAGTCGTGACCGAATTCCATCTTTTGCACGGCAACACCGGCAATCGCGCCGAGTTTTGCGGCAAGTTCGCCGCAGCGGGCCTCGTCGCCGACCAGTTCGAGCAGGAGCACGCCGCCGTTCGAGCATTTGCCGTCGCCGACCTCGTGCAGGCCGAGCCGCGTCTTGATGTGGCAGCCGTACTCGGTGAGTACCTGCTGCACCAGCACCGCGCTTTCGCCCCGGTTGTGGATGTGGACGCCAAGTATGATGTGCTTGTCCATGAACAGCCTCCTCTTCGTTGGGATTATGCCCCGCCGCCCATGCGGCCGGTCTCACGGGGTGATTGTAACAACAACAGCCCGCTGTCGGCTAATCCTGCCCGTTCGTTACCGGAAGGTCACTGCCGGACAAACCCATGCCAACAGCGTGCAAGTTGACTGTATGCCGCCTAATTTGGCATAATTTCGGAATGAACTGCGAGCGGCTGTAGTTGCAGGCGGTGCGGTGGAATATCATCGCGCCGGGTGCCAGGCAGTTCTTCAGTGATGTTTCCATAACCTTCTGATTTGTTCAGCCGCCACAAGAGTCGTTCAAGTCTGGACGGGCCCCGACGGGGTGCGTCACCGGAAGTGAAGGCTGGACGGTTGCCTTTTTTGGGCGATGTCCGGCCTTTTTGTCATATCTGGCCCCGGCGGTCGATATCGGGTTGCGGGCCGCGGGACCGGATCAGCCAAACCGGACGTTGCCGGTTACGGAGGACACAGACATGCCCAACGGAAAAGAAACCCTGACAACCAACCGGCTCGTGACCTCTTGGGTGGACGAGATGGCGGCCCTGTGCCTTCCGGATCAGGTGGTCTGGATAGACGGAAGCGACGAGCAGCGCGAGGCGCTGGCCGCCGAGGCGTGCAGCACGGGCGAGATTATCAAGCTGAACGAGGAGAAGTTCCCGGGCTGTTACTACCACCGAACCGACCCGCAGGATGTGGCCCGCGTGGAGGACAAGACCTTCATCTGCTGCCGCAACCAGAAGGATGCCGGCGCGACCAACAACTGGAAGGCGCCCGAGGAGGCCTACACCGAGGCGGCGAACTTCTTCCGCGCGTCCATGCGCGGCCGCACCATGTACGTGGTGCCCTTCTCCATGGGCCCCATCGGTTCCCCCTTCAGCAAGATCGGCATTGAGTTGACCGACAGCATCTACGTGGTGCTGAACATGGCCATCATGTGCCGCACGGGCAAGCGCGTGCTCGACGTGCTCGGCCAGAGCAACGATTTCACGCGCTGCCTGCACAGCAAGGCAACGCTGGACCCCGAGAAGCGCCGCATCCTGCACTTCCCCGAGGACAACACCATCTGGTCGGTGAATTCCGGCTACGGCGGAAACGTGCTGCTGGGCAAGAAGTGCCTTGCCCTGCGCATCGCGAGCTGGATGGCGCGGCAGGAGGGCTGGCTGGCCGAACACATGCTCATCCTGGGCATTGAAGCGCCCAACGGCCGCACCGAATACGTCGCCGCCGCGTTCCCGAGCGCCTGCGGCAAGACCAACCTCGCCATGCTCATTCCGCCCGAGGGCCTGCGCAGCAAGGGCTATCGGATCTGGACCGTGGGCGATGACATTGCCTGGATTCGCCCCGACACCGACGGAAGGCTCTGGGCGATCAACCCGGAGGCGGGCTTCTTCGGCGTCGGTCCGGGCACCAATTCCAGGACGAACCCCAACTGTATGGAGACGGTGCGCAAGAACACCATCTTTACAAACGTGGTGCTCGGCAAGGACGGCACCGTCTGGTGGGAAGAGGGTGACGGCGAGCCGCCCGTGGACGCCTGGGACTGGCTTGGCCGTCCCTGGAGCGCCGGCATGAAGGATGAAAACGGCAAGACCATCGCCGGTGCCCATGCCAACAGCCGCTTCACGGCGCCGTTCAACCAGTGTCCGAGCGCCTCGTTCCGCGTGGAGCACCACCACGGCGTGCCCATTTCGGCCTTCATTTTCGGCGGCCGCCGCGAGCATCTGGCGCCGCTGGTGTACGAGTCCACCTCGTGGAACCACGGCGTCTTCGTGGGCGCGGGCATGGCCTCCGAGCGCACTTCCGCGCAGTACGGCAAGCAGGGCGAAGTGCGCCGCGACCCCTTTGCGATGCTGCCCTTCTGCGGCTACAACATGGCCGACTATTTCAAGCACTGGATTACCATCGGCCGGACGACGCCCAACGCGCCCAAAGTGTTCCATGTCAACTGGTTCCGCAAGGACAAGAACAACAAGTTCCTGTGGCCGGGCTACGGCGAGAACCTGCGCGTGCTGGAGTGGATTCTGGAGCGGGCGCGGGGCGAGGGCAAGGCCCAGGAAACGCCCATCGGCTACGTGCCCACGCTGGACGCGCTCGACATGACCGGCCTCGACCTGGCGCCCGGTGTCATGGAAGAACTGCTGTCCGTGAACCCCGAGGACTGGAAGGACGAGGTTAACGACATCGAGGCGTTCTTCGACAGCCTCGGCCCGCGCATGCCCTGGGAACTGCGCAACGAACTTGAAGCGCTCCGGCACCGGCTGGGCGCGCAATAAGGGAAGACCACCATCGGGGCGCGCCCGATGACAGATGTTGCAGGCAAGGCCCCGTGCTTCAGGCACGGGGCCTTTTTTGACGAAACCTTGCGCGCGGCGGGGTCTATTCTATAGGCTGGAGCGGTGCAGAAGACGTTCGAACCCAGCGGGAGCAGCGGCATGAAAGTACTTGTGGCGGGTGGAGCCGGCTATGTCGGTTCGGTGCTCACGCCCCTGCTCTGTGCGCACGGCCACGACGTGGCCATTGCGGACGCCTGCTGGTTTGGCCGTCATCTTCCCCCCGAGGTGCCCGTCATAGAGACCGAGCTCTTCGCGTTGGACGAACGGCGCCTGGGCGGCTATGACGCGCTCGTGTTCATCGCGGGGCTGTCCAACGACCCCATGGCCGAGTTCGACCCGGCGCTCAACTTCAAGCAAAACGCCGCATTGCCGGCCTATCTGGCCTATTGCGCCCGCATTGCGGGCGTGAAGCGTTTCGTCTACGGTTCGTCCTGCTCGATTTACGGCCACACGGGCGACCGGATGTGCACCGAAGACTCGCCCACCTCCTGCACCTACCCCTACGGGGTGTCCAAGCACCAGGGCGAACTGGGCGCGATGCTGCTGTCCGGGCCGGAGTATTCCGTTATCGCGCTGCGCCAGGGCACGGTCAACGGGCACAGCCCGCGCATGCGCTTCGACCTGATCGTCAACACCATGTACCGCAGCGCCATGGTGGACGGACGCATCACGATGAGCCATCCCGACATCTGGCGGCCCATCATCGACGTGCGCGACACCGCCGCCGCGTTTGTCCTCGCCGTCGAGGCGCCCGAGGGCATGAGCGGCGTGTTCAACGTCGCCCGCGACAACTTCACCGTGGGTCAGGTGGCCGAGGCCGTGCGCGATGAACTGCGGCGGCTCGACGGGCGCGACGTGCCCATCGAAAACCTGAACCGGCCCGACCCGCGCAACTACCGGGTCGACTGCTCGCGCGCGCGGGAGGTGCTCGGGTTCAATCCGCAGCACGACCTCGCCTCCACGGTGCGATCGCTGCACGAGCACCGCGCCGAATACGGCGACTTCGGCGACGACAACCTTTACAACATCCGGGTCTTCCGCAAAATGCATGCCGGCAGGTAATAACGCCGCGTTGCCGCGACGCTTTTTCTTCTGACGCATCCGCATGCGATTTCCCCATCCCACAAGCCGTCCTTTAGTGCGGCTTGCCCGATGCCCGTCCGCCCGGTACAATGAGCGGGCTGCGATGCGTTTCCCGCCGGGGCGGCGGGACTGCGGACCGCGAATTCAACCGCACAGGAACCGATCCATGACCAAGTATTTGCCGATATTGCTGTTGTCTTTGGCGCTGACCACCGGGGCGGCCCGGGCGGCTGAAAAGGCCGCAGTGATTCGCCCGGCCGAACTGCGCTGCGAATACAAGGCCGACCCGCTGGGCATCGACACGCCGCAACCGCGCTTTACCTGGATTGTGGTCGGCGAGGGGCAGGGCCGCGGCCTGGCGCAGACGGCCTACCAGGCGATCGTGTCGGACTCGATACAGGCCATTCAGAAGAACAAGGGCACGCTGTGGGATTCGGGCCGGGTGAAATCGGACGATACGGTGCTCATCTCCTACGCGGGCAAGCCGCTCGCCTCGCGCACACTCTGCTTCTGGAAGTTGCGCGTGTGGGACCAGGACGGCAGGGCTTCGGACTGGACCGAACCGGCCCTGTTCTCCATGGGGTTGCTCAAAGCGGAAGACTGGTCGGCGGACTGGATTGGCTATGACGCCCCCGAACCCGGCGTCGAAGAACCCCGGGAGCCGCTCAGGGGCGCCATGTGGATCTGGTACCCCGAAGGGGACCCCGCCAAGGACGCCCCCAAAGGCAAACGCTGGTTCCGGAATGTCTTTGACTTGAACGAGGTGTCGGGCATCCGCGAGGCGACGCTTTACATCACCTGCGACGACCGGGCGCGCGTCAACATAAACGGCAAGCGCGCGGGCAAGGGCAAGGAGGAAATCAAGGACCCGAGCCACCTGTACGAGCTTCCCGTGGCGGAACTGCTTAAACCGGGACGCAACGTCATCACCGTGGCAGCGGAGAATCTGAAGGCTGCGGCGGGGCTGATCGCCCGGCTGGAAGTGGTTTTTGCGAACGGCAATGTGGCCGCCTCGGCCACGGAGGGAGACTGGAAGACCACGAACCAGGACCCGGGCCGGAAGTGGAATGACGAGAACTTTGACGACTCGGGCTGGGCCGACTCGATGGAACTGGCGGAATACGGCGCCGAGCCCTGGGGCAAGGTGACCTGCAAGCACGATTATCTGCCCCCCGCCCCCTATCTGCGGCACGGCTTTGCCGTGGAGAAGAAGGTGAGTCGCGCCACGGCCTACGTGTCCGCGCTGGGGCTGTATGAAATGCGCCTGAACGGACGGCGCGTGGGTGACTATCTGTTCACGCCCGGCTGGACAGACTACAAGAAACGGGTCTACTACAACACCTACGACGTGACCGGGTTGCTCCGCGCGGGCGAACCCAACGCCGTGGGCATAATTCTCGCGGACGGCTGGTACGCCGGCCATATCGGCGCGTATGGGGCGGGCTATTACGGCCAAGACCCGCGGTGCATGGCCCAGATTGAGATCGAATACGAGGACGGCACCAAGGATTGTGTCGTGACCGACGACGCCTGGAAGGCGAGCTACGGCGAACTGCGCGAGGCCGACCTGCTCATGGGCGAGGCGCATGACATGAACAAGTCCCTGCCGGGCTGGGACACGCCCGGATTCAACGACAACGGTTGGGCGCCCGTGGCCATCACCCCGCGCGCCGGGGTAAAGATTCCCGTGCAGGCCTACCCGGGCGATCCGGTGCGCCGCTTCGAGACCATCATCGCCCGCAAAATGACCGAGCCCAAACCGGGTGTGTTTGTCTACGACTTGGGCCAGAACATCGTTGGCTGGGCGAAGATCACCCTCGACGGCAAGGCCGGGCAGAAGATTGTGGTGCGCCACGCCGAGATGCTGCAGGAGGACGGCACGCCTTACACGGTGGCGCTCCGTTCAGCCCGCGCCACGGACTACTACACGCTGGCGCAGAACGGCACGGTCACTTTGGAACCGGGATTTACCTTCCACGGTTTCCGCTATGTCGAGATCACCGGCGTGGACAAGGCGCTCCCCACGGAAAGCGTGCGGGGTGTGGTCATCCATTCGAACATTCCGCGCACGGCCGAGTTTGAGGCGTCGAATCCGCTGCTCACCAAGCTGGCGCAGAACATCGCCTGGGGTCAGAAGGGCAACTACTTCGACATACCCACGGACTGCCCGCAGCGCGATGAGCGGCTCGGCTGGACGGGCGACGCCCAGTTCTTCATGCCCACGGCGCTTTACACGGCGGATATCGGCGCCTTCCACACAAAGTGGCTGGTGGACCTGGTGCAGGACGCGCAGCTGGCGAACGGGTCCTTTGCCCATGTCGCGCCGAACGTAAACATGGAAGGCGGTGCGGTGGCCTGGGGCGATGCGGCCATCATCTGCCCTTATCTCATGCACCGCTTCTACGGGGACACGCACGTCCTGGAACAGCACTTCGACCGCATGATCAAGGGCATGGACTTCCTCGAATCGACCAGCAAGGACTATATCCGCAACCAGCTGGGTTTTGGCGACTGGCTCAACCTGGGCGGCGGCGCGAAGGACGAGGTCATCTGCACGGCCTACTACGCCTATCTGGCGGGCATCATGTCCGAGATGGCCGGCGTCATCGGCCGCACGGCCGAACAGGCCAAGTACGCAGACCTGCACACGAAGATCCGCGACGCGTTCATCAAGAACTTCATCGGTCCGGATGGCAAGATTCTTGAGAGCAGCCAAACGGGTTACGCACTGGCCTTTGCCTTTGACCTGATCCCCGATGCGCTCAAGACCGCCGCGGCGGACCGTTTCGTCGAGGAGATCAAGCGCTTCGACTGGCATCTGGCCACGGGCTTTATCGGCACGCCCCGGCTGCTGCCGGCGCTGACGTTGGCGGGCCGCGAGGATGTCGCCTATCGCCTGCTCATGAACACCACTTTCCCCTCCTGGCTTTACCAGGTCACGCTCGGTTCGACCACGATGTGGGAGCGCTGGAATGGCTGGACGCCGGAGAAGGGCTTCGCCGATCCCGGCATGAACAGCTTCAACCATTACGCCTTCGGCGCGGTGGGTGAGTACATGTACGACCATGTCGGCGGCATCATGCCCGACGGCATCGGTTTCAAGAAGATCATCCTGCGACCCCGTCCCGGCGGCGGGTTGAGTTCGGCAAAACTGTCGTACCGTTCCATCCACGGCGAGATTGTGTCGGACTGGAAGCTCGAGAACGGTCTGTTCAAGTACACCGTGGAAGTGCCCGCCAACACCACCGCGACCGTATGCCTGCCTTCGGCAGCGCTTGAAACGGCCCGCGCGGACGGGGCGCCTTTGGCGCAGGCCGGCGGCGTGGCAGCCGCGCGACTGGAGAACGGCGAGGTCAAATGCCAGATTGGTTCCGGCAGGTATTCGTTTGAAATTGCCTATACGCCCCCGGCCGTTCCGGCGAACTGACGGTCAACAGTCATGGCAGAAGATTTGCGGGTTTGGCTGAAACGGGCTGTGGCGTTGTCCAAGGCGCCCGGTGCGACCGCCTGCGTCGGCCGGGCCGGCGACGAGAAGCGCTTCTCGGCCGCGGAGGGCATGCGCCAAATAACGCCTGTCGCCGAGGGGGCGACTGAAGACACCCTCTATGACCTTGCCTCGCTGACGAAGCAGATCTCGACGACCACTTCAATCATGCTGCTGCACGAGGACGGCAAGCTCAGCCTCGACCAGAAGATCTCTGAGTTTCTGCCCATTCCGGGGCTGGAACGCTACACGTTGCGCCAGTGCATCACGCATACGGCCGGACTTGCGCCGTTCAAGCCCTGGCAGGACGAAATCCACTCCCCCGAAGACATCGTGCAGCGCATCGCGGAGCTGCCGCAGGCGCACCCCGCGGGCACGCGGCGGGTCTATTCGGACCTGGGATTCATCCTGCTCGCGCAGGTGGTGGGGCAGGCCGCGCGCGAGCCGATTGACGCATACATCGCGCGGCGCGTGTTCAAGCCGCTCGGCATGAAGCGCACGCTCTTCAATCCCGGCCCGGAACTGCGCAAAGACTGCGCCGCCACGGAGAACTGCCCTTGGCGCAAACGCGTGCTCAAGGGCGAGGTGCACGACGAGCGCGCCTTTGCCATGGGCGGCGTGGCCGGTCATGCAGGCCTCTTCAGCACCGCATCCGACCTGGGCCTCTTTTGCGACGCACTGCTCTCGGGCAAGGTCCTCAAGCACCCGACGCTCGATGACATGCTGCGGCTGGGCCAGGTGCCGTTCTATCCGGGCCAGGGCATCGGCTGGTGGCTCGACCCGTGGACCTCGGGCTCCAACGGCTACCTGCCGTCGCGTCATGCCTTCGGCCACACCGGGTTCACCGGCACGGCCCTGTGGCTCGACCGCGAGACGGGCATCTACGCCGTGCTGCTCAGCAACACGGTGCACCCGCGCCGCGAGCCGCGCGACAACACCAGTCTGCGTCGCACCTTCTACGACGGCATCATGTTTGCCCATTACTCCAAAGCAACGAACGCGCACAGCGGAATCGACTATCTCCACCGCGTCGATTATGCGCCCGTCGCCGGCAAGCGGGCCGTTCTCCTGACCAACCAGGCCGCAACGGACATGCTGGGCCGTCCTGATCTTGAAGTTTTCGGCGTTGAACCGGGCGTGACGTTCAAGACGATCTACACACCCGAACACGGCCTGCGCGGGCAGGCCGAGGCGGGCAAGTCAGTGGCCTCGGAAAAGACCGGCGCCACGCCGGTCATCAGTCTTTACGGCAAACAGAAGCGTCCCACGAAAGACGAACTCAAAGGCGTGCAGTTGTTCGTTATAGACCTGCCCGACGTGGGTTCGCGTTACTACACCTACATGGCGACCATGAAGGAATGTCTTGCGGCCTGCGCCGAATCGGGCGTGCCTGTGCTCGTGCTCGACCGGCCCAACCCGTTGGGCGGCACGGTGCTGGAAGGCCCGGTTGCGAAGGTGTTCGAGTCATCGGTCTGCTGTGCACCCATTCCCGCGCGGCATGGCATGACCTTGGGCGAGATCGCGCAGTTCCTCCAGCGGACCGTGTTCGCGAAGAGCAAGCTCAAACTTGACGTGCAGAATGTCGAGAACTGGCGGCGCGAACTGATGCATCCCGTCTGCGCCCTGCCGTGGACGCCGCCCTCGCCCAACCTGCCCACCTTCGAATCAGCGCTGGCCTATGCGGGCACCTGTCTTTTCGAGGGGGTCAACCTCAATGAGGGCCGCGGCACGGACACGCCCTTCCTGCTCTTTGGCGCGCCCTGGGTCGACAACAAGGCCGTCACGGACGCGATAGACCCGGCACTGGCGGTGGGATTCAAGCTCAGCCCCAAGGTCTACATTCCCAAACCGCTTCCCGGCAAGTCGGAGAATCCCGAATACAACGGGAAACTCTGCAAGGGCATACGGCTGGAAGTGACGGACCCCGACGCCGCACGACCCTTCTCCCTGACCGTGGCCGTGCTGGTCGAACTCGTGAAACGTCACGCCGACCAACTCCAGTGGAAGCCCAACTTCGACGTGCTGGCCGGCGGTCCCTGGCTTCGCGAACAGATCGTGGCGGGCCGGAGCGCCGCCGAGATTATTGCCGAAACCCAGGTCGAACTGGCCGCCTTCGACGCCGCCCGCCAGAAGCGTTATCCAACCTCCGCGGAAATGCTTCAGCACTATCTGGACGGGGACAAGAACTCGGCATAGCGGAGCTAAGCTTCCGGTTTTGCGCTTGCTGGGCGCGTCTCGCGTCGAGGACACTACCAATTCGTGGAGCAACGACGACGCATTGTTTTTCGTTCCCCCCTTGAGGGGGGCGGCCCCGCCGCAGGCGGGGCGGGGG
>CAIJOU010000655.1 GCA_903822375.1 Candidatus Hydrogenedentota bacterium | reverse complement strand
GCTGCGCCATGACCTTGGTCCGAGACTTCCTCGCATGATAGCGGCGTTTCTGGCGTCCGAGGGGGCCACAGCGGCCCAGCGGGAACGCATTTCACGCGCCTTTAACACCCGTGTGTACACCTGGTACGGGCACAGTGAACGGGTGATTTTGGCGGGTGAGTGTGAGCAGAGCAGTGACTATCACCAGTTTCCGGACTATGGCATTCTGGAACTTGTGGATGACGAAGGCCATGTCTGCGACCGCGAAGGCGAACGGGGTGAGTTGGTGGGAACCGGTCTGCTCAGTTGCTGCATGCCGTTGATTCGTTACCGCACCGGCGATTACGCCACGCGTCTCGACCCCAACTGTGCCTGTGGCCGATGCTGGGACCGCTTCACGAACGTGGAAGGGCACCGGAAACAGGAAATGATTGTGGGAAAGCACGGGGCCAAGATGTCCCTCGCCGCCCTCAACATGCACGGCCCGTTGTTTGAGCGGGTCATTCGGTACCAGTATTATCAGGAGGTCGAGGGCGTTTGTATCCTCAAGGTTGTGGGTTCCCCCGCCTTCTCCGAACGGGACCGTTGCGCCATTGAGTCGGCCTACAAAGACAAGGTCGGGGATGAAGTCGCATTTTCCGTTCAGTTAGTGAAAGAAATCCCTCTGACTTACCGTGGAAAAACTAGGCTGGTTGATTCCAGAATTCAAGCCAACGCACAGGACTGATTAATGAAACAGATTCTTCAAAATCTCAAGAGCGGCATCATGGAATTGGCGGATGTTCCCTGTCCCCAGGTTGGCCGCGGCATAGTTCTTATAGAGACACGGGCGTCGCTTATTTCCGCCGGTACGGAACGCATGCTGGTCGAGTTCAGCCAGGCGAACCTGGTCCAGAAGGCACGGCAACAGCCGGAAAAGGTGAAGCAGGTACTGGACAAGTTGAGAACGGACGGCATCCTGCCGACGTTGGAGGCGGTCTTCAACAAGTTGGATGAGCCACTGCCGTTGGGATACTGCAACATGGGGGTGGTGGTGGATGTGGGACCGGGCGTGGAGGGACTTCAGCCGGGGGACCGAGTGATCAGCAATGGTCCCCATGCGGAGATGGTAGGGATACCCAAGAATCTGTGCGCCAAAGTACCGGACGGGGTGAGCGACGAGGACGCGGCGTTTACCGTTTTGGGCAGTATCGCCCTGCAGGGTGTCCGGCTGGCCATGCCTACACTTGGGGAACGCTTTATCGTGTTCGGACTTGGCCTGGTGGGGCTAATGACAGTGCAATTGTTACGGGCGCACGGGTGCGAAGTATTGGGCATAGACATCAATGCGGAACGCCTGCGATTGGCGGAGAGATTCGGCGCGAGGACCATAAACCCCGCTGCCGGAACTGATACGGTGGTTGCCGCGGAGGCCTGGACGGGGGGCTGCGGGGTTGATGGCGTAATAATTACAGCCTCGGCCAAAACAGACGATATCGTCCATCAGGCAGCGCAATCCTGCCGGAAACGGGGAAGAATCATCCTGGTGGGCGTGGTGGGTTTGAACTTGCGGCGCAGTGACTTCTATGAAAAAGAACTGACTTTCCAGGTCTCCTGTTCTTATGGGCCCGGTCGATACGATGAGGGGTATGAGCAGGCAGGCCAAGATTATCCGCTAGGGTATGTGCGCTGGACGGAACAACGCAACTTTGAGGCGGTTCTTGGGGCGATTAGGTCGGGGGCTCTGCAAATCGGCAGTCTGGTCACGCATCGGTTACCCTTTGGCAAGGCCCTGGATGCCTATGACACGCTCCAGAAGGATCCCCACGCACTGGGTATACTGTTGCAGTATCCCGGTGAAACAAAGCGGGTAAGCTCTGTCCGAGTGAATCAGACTGCTGCCTCCCCGAGTGGCGGGGCAATAGTGGGCGTGATCGGGGCGGGGAATTTTGCAAAAGCCATACTACTTCCGGCACTTGCCAAAACTTCGGCACGGATTGCCTATGTGGCCGATCTGAACGGCGCCGCAGCCACCCACGCCGCAAAAAAAATCGGCGCGGAACAGGCGGTTACGGACTACAAATTGATCCTTGCGGACCCAGCGGTCAATGCAGTGTTCATTCTCGTGGGGCATCACCTGCATGCCCGGTTTGTTTGTGAAGCGATTGAAGCCGGAAAGCATGTATTCGTCGAGAAGCCACTGGCGTTGAACGAGCTAGAGCTGTTACGTGTGGCAGAATGTGTGGACGCCCATCCTGACCGCTTTGTGATGCTTGGGTTCAATCGAAGGTTCAGCCGGCACACGCAGAAGATGAAGGAATTGCTGGCAGGAAGGTCTGAACCGGTCTGCATGAACATGACTGTAAACGCGGGTGCGATACCCGCCAGCCACTGGGTCCAGGATCCCGAACGCGGCGGGGGGCGCATCATCGGCGAAGGATGCCACTTTATCGACCTACTGGCCTATTTGGCGGGAAGCCCCGTCGTGTCCATATATTCCGCCATGGTTGGAGAGGGCCCATCGGTGCGCGGAGACAAGATATCCATGGTGATGCAGTTTGAGGACGGTTCGATAGGCAATGTGAACTACCTTGCAAATG
This sequence comes from Candidatus Hydrogenedentota bacterium, assembly GCA_903822375.1. GTDB lineage: Bacteria > Hydrogenedentota > Hydrogenedentia > Hydrogenedentales > CAITNO01 > CAITNO01. Next base: position 181 of record CAIJOU010000655.1, on the reverse strand, counting down.
GCTCCAAGAGTTATCCGAAGGAGCTGTTGGAGGTCTTCAGCGACGGGCGGGTGCTCAGAATGGAGAATTTCCGTGTGACGCGGGGATATGGATTCAACCGCTTCAGCAAGTTGAAGACATTCCGCCAGGACAAGGGGCACCGAGAAGAAGTTTTGTCTTTTGTAAAACGAGTGGCTGACGG
>CAIJOU010000654.1 GCA_903822375.1 Candidatus Hydrogenedentota bacterium | reverse complement strand
CACTGCACTTGCGGGCCTAAGAAACTGAGCGCCACCCGGATAATTTCCCCTGTATTTAGCTTCGCGCACTTGCAACCCCTCAAATTCTACTTTGCCATCATACTTCACCAACACCCTTCTACCATCGATGCCGCGCCTTGTCAAGCAATTTTGTTAGGGGATTTCACAAAACTATGCAGGGAACATGTCTCCCCGGTGCCTTTTTCCGTCTCCGGGTGTATACTTATCAAAACCGGGGAAACCCGGAACATCCACCACTGACGATTGGCGCCGGTGACGGGCGGGCATGCCCCCGCGGTCCGGCTGGAGGAGAAAGTCTCATGCGTTTTACCGGATGGGTTGTATTTATGGCGTTGGCGCTGTCTGCGCTGGGATTGTCCGGATGCCCGAGCAGCGAAGGGGTGGCCTCCGACCCGCTGGAGAATGCGGCGGCGCGGCTGTTTGAGAGCAGGCTCGTCTACAAGGTGGGCGGCCAGGCGGTGGACGTTGTGGCGGCCGATTTCAACAAGGACGGCATTCCTGACCTTGCGGCCATCAACCGCGACACGAACAATGTGTCCGTGCTGCAGGGCAAGAGTGACGGCAACTATGCCACGGCGGTGAACTATGCCGTGGGCACGGTGCCCAGCGCCATTATCGCGGTGGACCTCGTCGGAAGCGGCAATCTCGACCTGGTGACCACCAACGAAACCTATGACCAGGTGATCGTTCTTCCCGGCGTGGGCGACGGTACTTTTGGCGAGGGCAAGACGCTCGGGCTGGTGAGCGGGTCAACGCCGCGGGCGGTGGCCGCCGCCGACGTGAGCGGTGACGGCAAACTGGACATCATCACCGCGGACAGCAAATCCAACACCGTGACCGTGCTGGTCGGCAAGGGCAATTATGCCTTCGCCGACCCGGTGCGCTTTGCCGTGGGCGCGGGACCGCGCTGGGTGGTGGCGCAGGATGTGAACGGCGACGGCGCATGCGATTTGATCAGTGTGAACCGCGACTCGAACGATCTGACCCTGCTGATCAACACGGGGGGAAACTTCGCGGCTCCGGTGAGCCTGGACTGCGGCACCGCGCCGCGCATGGCCGTATTTGAGGACTTCACAGGGGACGGCAAGGCCGACCTGCTGGTGTCGAACGCGGGTTCGGGGGACTTTTCCCTGCTGACGGGCCAAGGCAGCGGGTTTGCCCCTGAAACGCGCATCAACCTGGGCTATCTGCCCACCCGCATCGTGGCGGCCGACTTTAACCGGGACGGCAGGACGGACCTTGCGGCCATCCTGTTCCAGTCGGCCGATCTCGGCGCGCTGGGCGTGCTGGCCGTGCTGCCCGGCGACGGTGCGGGCGGCTTTGGCGCACCCCTGTTCTTCGGCTGCGGCTCTCAGGGCTACGGTCTTGCCGCGGCGGACCTGAACCGTGACAACAAGACCGACCTGGTGGTGGCCGACGCGGGCAACGCGACGGTGTCGGTGCTGCGGGGCCGGGGCAACGGACGCTTTGAAAGCGACCAGCGCTTTCCCGTGGGTGCCAACCCGCGCGTGGCCGTCATTGAAGACTTCAACAAGGACGGCAAGGCCGACCTTGCGGTGGGTAATTTTGGCGCCAACAACGTTGTCATCATGCTGGGCGACGGCACCGGCCAGTTTGCCGCCCAACCCGCGCCGCTGGCGCTTGCGGGCAAACCGCGCGCCATGGTCATGGGCGACCTGAACCAGGACGGCAGGGCGGACCTGGTGGTGGGCGTGTTGGGCGCGCCGACACTGGCGGTGTTCCTGGGCCAGGGCAACGGCCACTTTACGCCCACGCTGGGCGTGCCCGTGCTGCCGACGGGATCGAGCTACAGCCCCGAGGTGCGCTCACTGGCACTGGGCGACATGAACGGCGACGGCCTGCTGGACGTGGTCACCGGCAATACCGGTTCCGACTCCATTTCCGTCCTTCTCGGCGACGGCACGGGCAAGTTTGCCGCGCCCATCGAGTTTCCCAAGATCAGCTATCCCCTCGCGGTGTGTCTCGCCGACCTCAACCATGACGGCAAGCTCGACGTGGCCTGCATAAGCACGAGGGACCCTGACCAGTCCACCGACAAGGCGGAGCCGCGCATTGTCCGCATACTGGGCGTCGGTGACGGCACGCTCGACGCGGCAAGCATGGTGCGCTACACGACCGGAGGCGGGCCGTCGGACATGGTTCTGGGCGATTTCAGCACCAAGGGCGTGCCGGATGCGCTAACCGTGCAGACCAGCAACGACAGCCTCTATCTTTCCATCGGCACCGCCGACGGGCGCTTTGGCGCCGGGAACCGTTTGCGCGTGGACACGTCGCCCATAGGGGCGGTCGCGTTTGATTTCAACGGGGACGGTCTTGCCGACGTGCTCGCCACCCATTCGGTAAACTTTGTGTCGGTGCGGTTGAGCCGGGGCGGCGGACAGTTTGAGGCGCCCTCCCATTTCCTGACCGGCAGCCTGCCCAATGCGAGCGTTATCGGGGACGTGAACGCTGACGGTGTTGCGGACCTGGTCTCGCTGGACCAGGGCACCTCGTCCGTGTCCATCCTTACCGGACACAAGCAGTAGGCGGCATGCCGATCAATCCAACGCGGGCAAACGCCGCGGGGTTCTGTTAAGAAAGTCCTGAAAGAGGGTTCACGGTGCGGCCGCTGGCCGCAACCAAAGGAGCCAGGAGTCAGAAGTCAGAAGAGACACAGACAGGAATGTCTGTCACACACTGGCACAGCAAGTGAGCAGGTTCTACTCGCAGTTCTGAGCGCTGAAAGCGGCTTTGGCGTGTTCTCTCGGAATGCGCGCGTCGATTCTGCAAGGAGCCCCCCCAAGCCGAACTGTGTTCGGCCTGAGATTGCCACGAAGGCACGCCAATCCCCGTTTATTAACCGAAGCGGTCTATCCTGCCACCGCCCAACCGCATCTACCCGGACGTCAGCGACTGTCCTTAAGAGACCCGTCACTTTGCCACAACGCTATAGCATTTTGCATATATTTTTCATTATAATAATCTCAGGCTGACATGCCATCATGGAGAAGACTCATGGAAGCAGAACCCGCAAAGAAACCTTCGAAAGTGAAACTGGTCCTGGCCGGCATCGGCGTGGTGTACCTCGTCGGTGCGGGGGTCTGGGCCGGGCAGGCCTACTGGAAAAGCAGGGCGGCGGTCCGGCAACCCAATCTTGCCGCCCATCCCGAGCGTGCCGGACAGGTGCTGGTCGACCGCGAGGTGGACAGACTCAATGAGCAGCTTGCGCTCAGCGACGACCAGAAGAAACAGGTGCATGACATTATTGAAAAGGCGGGCGTGATGAACGCGCCGCCGGCGCAGGCCATGCAGGGAATGCTGGAGGTGCGCAAGAAGATCCGTGAAGTGCTGACGCCCGAGCAGCAGGAAAAGATGGGCAAGGCCGAAAATGCGCGCGTGGGCCAGTTTGCCGACCGCATGGTCGACCGGCTGAAAAAGGAGGTCGGCATCACTGAAGAGCAGGAGAAGAGCATCCGGAGCATCGTGGAGGAAATGAACCCGATGAAGGCGGGGGCCGACAATTCCACGCCAATGCCGCAGCGCTTCATGCAGGCGCGCGAGCGCGTGCGCAACCTGCTTACGCCGGAACAGCAGGAGAAATTCGACAAGATGCAGGGGCCCGGCGGCGGCATGCTGCGCAGGTTCATGCCGGGCGGCGGACAGCAGCGCCCCCAAGAGGAGAACTGAACATGCACCGCAAAGGCTTCACCCTGATTGAACTGCTTGTCGTGATTGCCATCATCGGCATACTCGCCAGCATCCTGCTCCCGGCGCTGGCCCGGGCGCGCGAGGCGGCGCGCCGCGCCTCCTGCCAGAACAACCTCAAACAATGGGGCCTGATCTTCAAGATGTACTCCGGCGAGAGCCCGGCCAACAAGTTCCCGCCCATGGAATTTGAATGGGACTGCAACGAACGGCTGTGCGCCGCCTTCGGTCCGCGCGTGGACAGCATCTATCCGGAGTACCTGACCGACTTCAACCTGGTGTTCTGCCCGTCGGACTCGACGGACCGGCCGGAGCAGCACAAGGACGAACAGGGCAACTGGACGCTCATGAACAAGGTGGCCGGAAACCGACAGGAGGGCGTGGAGGCCATCGACGCAAGCTACACCTATTTCTCCTATGTGTTTGACCGCTGCCGCGACGAGGATACGCAGGTCTCCATAGACGATGCGCGGGGCATGGCTTCCAATATGGGCATCGAAATTCCGGCGGACATCAAGACGATGCCGGCGCAGTTTCACGATACCTGGAAGAACCTGTTCCAGTCATCCATGCCGCTGGGCATACTGGGCGACAAGTCGGGTTTCAAACTGATGGTTGACAGCGACCGGAGCGTGCCCGCCGGCAACGGCAACGGCGGCGGTTCCTCCACGACCGTGTACCGCCTGCGCGAGGGCATCGAGCGCTTCATGATCACCGACATCAACAATGCGGGCGCCGCGAATGTCGCCCAGAGCGGCGTGTACATCATGCTCGACAACGTGTCCACCGAGGTGGCGAAGTTCAACCACGTGCCGGGCGGCAGCAACGTGCTGTACATGGACGGCCACGTGGAGTTTGTGCGCTATCCCCAGCAGGCGCCGATTACGCGCAGCATGGCGGCCGTGATGCACCTGATGGATGTGCGGCCGTCGTACCATTGAAAAGGATGCGCCGCGCAACGTTCTCCGTCATGCCCGCGAAGGCGGGTATCCACGCTGGCCACAAGAGAATGCCCATCGGAGCCTGATCTTTCCGGACAGGCTTCTTACGCGCCAAACGCCGGGCCGGTAAGCGCCTTCCAGTTTTCCTTGTAGAGGAAGAAGGCGATGCCGTCAGCATGGGCATTGCGGACACAGTCGGCGGTCTCGCCCATCTGCGGGTCGTCTATGTGCACGATGGGGGCCAGTTCCCTGCCGGGGACCAGCGCGCGGGCCATGGCCGTTTCGTGGCCGACAGCCTGCGGCGGCACCGCCGTCTGGATGTGTTTCACCTTGCGCGCCGTGACGCACTGGGTCATGCCGACCAGGCTCAGGATGAAGCCCATGGCCGCCTCCTCTTCCGGCGCCCCGAACAGGCCCAGTTCCTCGGGGAGGATGGTCAACTCCCAGTTCAGGCAGGCGATGCCGGGCCGGTCGGGATAGTTGCGGTAGATCATCGGGCAGAACACATCGACAAACTCGGCAAGGTCGGCGTAGGACTGGCCGACGAGCGGCGCAAACGACGGCGTGAAAATATACACGCCCATGCGCTTGCCGCCGCCGTGCAGGACCTTGGCGATGTCACGGAAATGTTCCGTGATGCAGGTCCGGCGGAAGCGGAGCCAGTCGAGCACGCCGGGATGGGCCGTAAGCCATTCCACCACGCCGACGGGCGACTGCAGCCAGGGCCAGCGGCCCATGCCGTCTTTGAAGCCGGCAATCGCGCCGTGCAGCGCCGTGACATCCTTCTTGATGCCCGCGAAGTCGAAGCCCAGCGCCGCCGCCTTCTTCTCGCTGTGGGCGGAAAAGTCTGTGAGGAAGGCCATCAGCCCCGACGCGGGCGAGGCGAAGCGGCACCCGTCGATGAGCACGCCGGTGACGCCGGGCGTGGCGGCCATCTGCTCGTAGGATTTCAGGTTGCGCTCACGGATGACCGGGCTGTTGGGCGAACCGGAGCCGAACCAGACCTGCGGCGCGCCGGTGATGTCGACGGCGAGATTGTCCTTGTCGTCCGCGCCCGTGCCGAAGGCGCCGCCGCACTGCCACGATTCCATGCCGGCCGCGGTGACCGCCTCAATGGTTTTGGCGTCGCCGCCCACCACAACATGGTACCCCAGCTCTTTCATGGCCTTGGCGGTCTCGGCGGGCTTGTCGCCGCAGCCGTAGATCCAGTACCGGTACGCGCCGTCGGGCGTGTTCATTTTCGCGCCTGCCGCGGGGGGCTCCGCGGCGGATGCGTTCACGGCGCCCGCCGCAAGGCTTCCGGTCAGTGCGGCCAGTTCGAGAAAGGCGCGGCGGCCCAGTGTTTCGCTCATGTCTTTGCTCCGTTATTGGGTCAGTTCAACGCGCAGATGCATGCTCTTGAGCCGGGTGAGCTTGAGCAGCCCATAGTGGGACGGCGCGACATCGCGGCCGGTGTCCTTCACGCCGGTCCTGGCCGGAAAAGCGTCAAGCATGGGCAGGGCGGCGCAGCGGGATTCGTGGCGAGATTATGCCTGTTCGGAGGGCTCTTCTGCCAGTGGCAGCGTAAGCACAAATCCCCGGTCGGGATCATAGTCCACCGTGCCGCCGTGGTAGGCGGCCGTGGCGCGGACGGCGGCGAGGCCAAAGCCCGGGTGTATGCCGACCTTGGAACTCATGAACGGCTCAAACATGGCTTCACGGTCGGCCGGGTCGACAGGAGGGCCGGAATTCCAAATCTCAAGGCGGGCATGGCCGTCTTCCTGGGACAGCCGCAGCCGCAAATGCCGGAGTTCAGCCGCCTCCATCGCTTCTTCGGCGTTGAGCAGGAGGTGCAGCACGGCCATTTCCAGCTTGGGGCCGTCGCCGACCATGTGCAACGCGGGCGCGGAACAGTCAAACTCGACCGTGATCTTCTCGTGGCGCATGGCGTGTTCACGCACACGCAGGGCGTCATGCACGATCTTCTTCAGTTCGACCTGGTTGTGCAAATCCCAGCCCTTGCGCGCCACGACGTTGAGACTGGACACGACCTCGCTGCATTTCTCGGCGGATTCGATCATGCGCTCCAGCATCTGGCGGGCGTCGTCGGCAAGGCCCGAGTCCATCTGCACCAGATCGGCATAGGCCATCATGGCCGTAAGATGGTTGTTGATTTCGTGGGCGACACCGTTCACACAGCGGCCCAATTCGGCGTAGCGAAACAGTCCTGCAAAACGTTCCAGACCGCCGGGCCCGCCAAGTTCAAATCGTTGAAGCGGCATGAAGCCACCCTCCGTTGGTCCTGAACTGGATCCAATAACATACTAATTCTGCCATAAGCGGGCGCGGGGCTCAAGGAAAATGCTTGACGCGCCGCGACCGCAACCAAAGGAGTCAGAATTCAGGAGTCAGGAGCCAGAATGAAATGCGTGGATTTCCTCGCATGCCGGAACAAACAAAAGACCCGGGCCCCGCATGCGCGGCCCGGGGAAGTCATGTGCTTGATGCCGGAGAGATCAGAAGTTCTCGGCAACCGCCTTGGCGAATTCGCTGCACTTGAGCAGCGTGGCGCCTTCCATCAGCCGGACGAAGTCGTAGGTGACGCGCTTCTGGGCAAAGGTCTTCTTGAGGCCGGCGATAATCGTCTCGGCCACTTCGTTCCAGCCCAGGTACTCAAACATCATCACGCCGGACAGCACGAGGCTGCTCGGGTTGACCTTGTCGAGGTCGGCGTATTTGGGCGCGGTGCCGTGGGTCGCCTCGAACACGGCCTTGCCTGTTTCGTAGTTGATGTTGGCGCCGGGCGCAATGCCGATGCCGCCGACCTGCGCGGCGAGCGCGTCGCTGGCGTAGTCGCCGTTGAGGTTCATGGTGGCGATCACGTCAAACTCGTCCGGGCGCGTGAGGATCTGCTGCAGGAAGATGTCCGCAATCGTGTCTTTGACCAAAATCTTGTCGCCGGGCTTGCCGTGGCAGTCGTCCCAGCCCACGGCCACATCGGCGAACTCTTCGCGCACCAGTTCGTAGCCCCACTTGCGGAAGGCCCCCTCGGTGTACTTCATGATGTTGCCCTTGTGCACCAGGGTAACGCTCTTGCACTTGTGCTCGATGGCGTGGTTGAGCGCGGCGCGTACGAGCCGCTTGGTGCCCGTGGCGCTGATCGGCTTGAGGCCGAGCCCGGAGTCGGGGCGGATGTCCCAGCCGTAGGTGGTCTTGCAGAAGTCTATCAGCTTGAGGGCCTCGGGGGTGCCCGACTTAAGCTCCAGACCGCCGTACACGTCCTCCGTGTTTTCGCGGAAGATGATCATGTTCACCTTTTCGGGGTGCTTGACCGGGCTGGGCACGCCTTCAAAGTACTGGATGGGACGCACGCAGGCGAACAGGTCCAGCTTCTGGCGCAGGCTCACGTTGAGACTGCGGAATCCGCCGCCCACCGGGGTCGTCAGGGGGCCTTTGATGGCCACGCCGTATTCCGCAATGGCGTCCAGGGTCTCGTCGGGAAGGTAGGAGCCGCACACCTTGTCGGCCTTCTCGCCGGCGAAAACCTCCATCCACGCGATTTCGCGCTTCCCGCCATAGCAGTGCTTGACGGCGGCGTCAAACAGGAACTTGGAGGCGCGCCAGATGTCCGGACCCGTGCCGTCACCCTCGATAAAGCCAATGATCGGGCGGTCCGGCGTCTGCGGCTTGCCGCTGGGATTGACCGTTATCTTGTCGCCGTCGGGAACTTGGACATACTTGAACTGGCCCATGGTCTTTCGTCTCCTTAGCTATGGCCACAACAATAAACCATAACATTACCGGGATAGTGTCTATTTCTCCGGAAGCGTCACAAGGCGCACTTCCTTGACATGCGGAACAGCCCGCAGTGTTTCAAGCAGATCCTCGCTCAGCGCCTGGTCCAGGTTGAGCACCGTGAGCGCGTGGCCGCCCTTGGCGTCCCGGCCCAGCATGAGGCTGGCAATGTTTACGCCCGCCTCGCCGATCGCCGTGCACGTGCGGCCCACGATGAGCGGCTTGTCCTCGTTGATGAGGACCAGCATGTTGCCGACCGGGACCGCGTCCACGCGCATGCCGTTCACCGTGCAGATGCGCGGGTCGTTGCGGTTGAACAGGGTGCCGCGCAGGTTCACCGTTTCCTCGTCGGTCTTGACGGTGACGCCGATTTCAAACGCATAGGAGGAGGCTTCGGGGCTGCGCGTCTCGCTGGCCATGATGCCGCGCGCGCTCAACTGGCTCGGCGCGCTGACCATGTTGACCGTCTCCACCATCGGGCGCAGGAAGCCGGTGAACACCGCCGTGGTGACAAGGAAGGTGTCGTTCACGCCGGGATCGCCGATGTAGCTGACCTCGATGGACTGCGGCCGGCCCTTGACAAAGCGCGACTGGAACTCGCCCATCCGCTCGGCCAGGAACAGCAGCGGCTGGAGGGCCTTGCGGGTCTCGCCGTCCAGGCTGGGCACGTTGACCGCGTTGACGATGGCGCCGGTCTTGAGGTAATCCACCATCTGGTTGGCCACATCGATGGCGACGGTCAGCTGGGCCTCGTCCGTCGAGGCGGCCAGGTGCGGCGTCATGACAATGTTCTCAATGCCCGTAAAGGGGTTATTTTCAAAGGGTTCGGAGGTGTAGACGTCCAGCGCGGCGCCGGCGATGACGCCCTGCTTGAGCGCCTCGGCCAAGTCCGCCTCGTTGACGATGCCGCCCCGCGCGCAGTTGACAATGCGGCAGTTGGGCTTCATCTTCTTCATCTCGGCCATGCTGATCATGTTGTTCGTCTTGTCCGACTTGGGCGCGTGGATGGAGATGAAATCGGCCTTGGCGTAGATTTCGTCCATCCCCACCAGCTCGACACCCAGCGCCTCGGCCTTCAGCGGGCTCAGGATCGGGTCGAAGGCCAGCACCTTCATCTCGAAGGCCTTGGCGCGCTTGGCCAGCGCGCCGCCGATGCGGCCCATGCCCACGATGCCGATGGTCTTGCCGAAGAGTTCGGCGCCCATGAACGCCTTGCGGTCCCAGCGGCCCGCATGCATCGAGGCGTCCGCCTTGGGAATGTTGCGGCAAAGGGCCAGCATGAGCGCGAAAGTGTGCTCGCAGGTCGATATGGTGTTGCCGCCGGGCGTGTTCATGACCACGATGCCCTTTTCCGTGGCCGCATCCTTGTCAATGTTGTCCGTGCCGGCGCCGGCGCGGCCCACCACCTTGAGACGGGTCACATTGGCGAGGGATTCGGCGTTCACCTTGGTGGCGCTGCGGACCACAAGCCCGTCGTAGTCGTTGATGATCGCGGCCAGTTCGGCCGGTTTCTGCGGCGGCTTCACGTCCACCTCAAACCCGGCATGACGGAAGACTTCGACGCCTTCCTCACTCAGATTGTCCAGAACGAGTATCCGGTGCATGATGTCATCCTCCGGCAGCGGCGCCATGGCCGCGCCTTTCGCAACACAAGTAACGGCGGCTGTTTACAGCCCAAGAAAACGACCGGCCGGAAACAGATTTCCCCCAAACGGGGGGACCTGTGGAAACTGGGCCGCCTGAAAAGGCGGCCAATCCCCAACGGAGAGCATAATAAAGGAAAAACTTCTCGATTGTCAAACGCAAGTCTAACCCGCATCTCCGCATTATTCGCCAGTTCCGTCCCTGAAGGAGCCGAACTTGTGGAAACGCAACGCTCCCGGACGGTGTCCGAAAGCGCGACATTTCTGGGTGCAGTGTACACCCCGAATCGGGAAAAAGCGTCCGGGGTATACCCGTCAGTTATGCGCACTTTCGGGTGAAAACAACGGATGGGCGGGGACGGTGCGGCACCTCCGCAGATAGCGCAACAAGGCCCGTTCCTTCCTCGGATGCCGCGAGACCGGCCTCAAAAGACTCTATTCTGCCGGGTCGTGCCCGTGATGCGTTCCGTTTTTCGGTCCATCATGCGGCGGGGGCTGTTCGCGCATGCGCAGAATCCAGGAGTGCAGCGCTTTGTTCTTCTTCAGCTTCTGCACAGCCATGACAGCCAATATTGGGGGAGCCAAAATAGCCGACGTGCAAAGCATCACGAATGCCTGCAGGGGTGTCCACTTTTGCGTGGGAGGGGTGGCTCCCACGTTAAACCCGTGCCCATAATGGATCAGCCGCGTGAGTATCAGGCCCCACCCCACGACAGAGAGGACGGCAAGAAGGCCTCCCGCAAAGACCCCCACGACAAAGAGCATCCGGCGCGACCGTTTTCGTTTGTCGGACATTTCATGGTGACGATGGCTGTGCCCCCCTGCGGCCATACACTTCTACCCCTCCCCTTCTTCCGCCTTGTTTACGGGATAGAAGCAAATCAGAACCATGCCGATGAGCCCGAACAGGCCGGCGAAGGGCCCGACCAGCAGCACGCCGGTGTACTGCTCAATACGGTTGCCCCAAAGGTTCATGGATTGGGAGGCGAGCAGGACCGAGCCCGCCATGGACGCCTTCCAGATGAAGGCGCTCAGGCCGTTGTAGAGCGCCTCGCGCCGCTCGCCGGAAAGACGCTCGTCGTAGTCGATAATGTCGCCGATCATGGGCACCATCATGACGTAGATCAGCGCCTGGCCGACGCCGCAGTAGCCGAAGAGGATCATGCCCCAGAGCTGGCGCGTGGCGAAGCTGGCGTTGGACTGGCCGATGAGGTACATGCACGGCATGCCGCTGGCGATGATGAACAGGGCCATGAAGATGAGCCATTTCATGTGCAGATGGCGCGCGAGAATGGGGATGAACGCGTAGGACACCACGGCGACCAGGATGAACGGCACGAGCAGCTTGGTGATGGTGCCCTCGTCACCGTCAAGGCCGAGTTCCGCCCAATAGGGCAGCGCGCGCTGCACGGCCAGAAAGCCGATGGTGAAGAAGAAGAAGGAGAAGGCGTAGATCATGAAGGGTTTGTTGCGCAGCGCGTCGAGCACGGCGCGACCGTAGGGCAGCGGCTCGCTCTGCACCGCCTCGGAGTCATAGCGTTCGCGGACGAAGATAACCGGCAGCATGAACAGGACCAGCGCCAGGAAGGCGAAGATCGTCGACACGCGCCGGTAGCCCGTGGGCGAGAAGGATTCCTCGCGCCGCTCCAGCCCGGACACGCCGGGCATGGACGCCAGCGCGGCACGCAGATGTGCCACGGTCAGGTCGGCGCGCAGCGCCTTGGGAAACACCAGCGTGCGGGTCGCCCCGTTTGCGGCCAGTTGGATCAGATTGCTCCGCAGCGCCTCGCGCGCCGTGGCATCCACCAGGTAGGCGCGCCCTTCGCCGGGCAATCCCTGCGTGCCTTTGGGCAGGTCATAGCGCACGAAGCCGGGGCCCAGTGTGGCTTTCGCGGCGCCCGTCACGCCCGGAATCTTCGTCGCGATCCCCTGCAGTGCCTTCTCGTCCATACGCTCCGCCATGCCCGTCGGGAAGGTGATGGCGGCCGCGGTCCCCACTTCGGCAAGTTCCGCCTCTTGGTCCATGGAAATGCGCAGCAGCGCAAATGCCGCCTCGCGCACATGCTCCAGCAGGGCCGCGTCCAGCGTGCCGTCGTGGAACTCCGCACCGTACCATGCCTTGCGGGTGACAGGCGTGTATTTTAGTCTTTCGGGAATCAGGTTGCGGATGGCGGCGGCGGCGGTCGCCTCGCGCAGTTTGTCGTAGCGCGCGCCCTTGACCGTCAGCACCGACTTGTCGCCTTTGGCAGCAAGGGTCAGCTCGCCCACCTCAAAGCCGTCCGCGCGAATGCCTGCGCCTTCTTTTCCCCCGGCAAGGTCCGGTGCGGCGGCGAACAGCCGGGCGGCCACCTGCATTACCTCCGGGTCGCCGGCCGGCAGGTCCAGCTTCACTGACAGGCTGCTCTCCACGCGGCCCGGGTCCATTGCGGCGATCAGCACACCGGGCAGCGCGTTGGCCATTGCCAGGCCGAGGATCATGCCGATGGCGGTCCAGGTGCCGATGGCAACGCGGGCCGCGTCGGACCGGGCAATCTCGGGGCCAAGCGCCGTCAGCGGCACCACGGCCAGCGAGAACAGCGTCCAGTGCGTGCACAGCAGCACTGTGCCATAGGCAAGATTGAGCCAGGAAGTGCCGTTCACCGGCGGGTACCAGAACCCGATCATGGTAAACACCATGAGCACGCCGCCCCAGAAGATGTAGGGCAGCCGACGTCCGGGAATGGGGATGAAGCGCCAGCGGCCGGGCCGCGTGCTGGTGCCGTCGGACAGCATGCCGATGACGGGGCTGCTGAAGGCGTCCCAGCAGGTGCCGATGATAAAGATGATGCCCACCATGCCGACGGACACGTAGATGGTCCGGCCCACGCCGCCCGAAGGGGAGTAGAAATAGAGCCCCCACTGGTTGATGACCTCGCTGCACAACTGCACGCCGATCATCGACAGGCAGATGGCCAACCCCTCCACCCAGGAGAATTCGCGACCCTTCGACTCTTCCAAGACAGCCTCCTCAATCCCGACCGCACGCTTGTGGAGCGTCCTGCCTCGCCACGCTCGCCGTGCGGTTGCCGTTTTGGAGTGCGCCGGCAACGACGCCGCTTTGGCTGACATCTCGCATTAGGCCAGCCAAAGCGGTGTCGCCGCTGCGCTCTGCCACCGCACTCCACAATGGGGAACGCCAGCGGGCATCAGTCACCCACCTGTCAGACCCTTCGGCTTTCTTTGCAGAAGGGGGCAGACAGACGAAACAATGAAGACGAGTTTGGCTCCCGCCGCTTATTCGATCCGCGTGCCCGACGGGATAACCCCGTTCTTGAACACCACCACGATGCCGTCGCGGATGGCGTAGCCGTCGCCGTCGTAGTCCTTCAGCTTGTCGGAACCGCGGATCACGACGTTGTCGCCGATGCGCGCGTTGTGGTCGATGATCGCCTGCCTGACCTTCGTGTTGCGGCCGATGCCGATGGGCGGCCTGTCCTTGGGGGGGTTGGGCCCCTCGAAATAGTCCGCGCCGAGAACGATGCTGCGCTCGACCACCGCGCCGGGCCGGATCGTGCTGCGGATGCCGATGATGCTGTCGCGCACCGTGGCGTTGTCGATGCGCGTGCCGCTGCACACGATCGCGTCGTCCACTTTGGAGTTGAGGATCTTCACGCCCGGCAGCATGCGCGCGTGCGTGTAGATGACATGGTCGGGGTCGTGGAACTCGAAGGGCGGGTCCGGCGTGGTCATGGCCATGGACACGTCGAAATAGGAGCGGACCGTTCCGATGTCCTCCCAGAACCCGTGGAACATGTGGGCGAACACCCGGTATTTCTTGAGCGCGTTGGGCAGAATCTCCTTGCCGAAATCCACCCATGCCAGGTTGCTCAGCAGCACCTCCTCAAGCACCTCGGCCTTGAAGGCATAGACGCCCATGCTGGCCAGATACTCCTTGCCGCCCTCGGGATGAAACTCAAAATCGTCAAAGACCTTCTTCGGCGTGACCAGTTCGTCGAGCACCTTCTCGTCCTTGGGCTTCTCGACAAACTCGCGGATCGCCGCATCCTTGCTGACCTTCATGACGCCGAAAGACCGGGCCGACCTGCGGTCGACCGGCAGCGCCGACACGGTGATGTCCGCGTTTTTGGCCAGGTGCGTGTTGAGCATGGTGCGGTAGTCCATGCGGTACAACTGGTCGCCCGACAGAATGAGAAAGTGCTTCAGCCCGCGCTGGCGGATGTGGAGCAGGTGCTTGCGCACCGCGTCGGCCGTGCCCTGGAACCAGTCGCCGGTCTCGTTGGTCTGCTCGGCGGCCAGGATCTCCACCGAACCGCCGCTGAACTCGTCAAACTTGTACGTGTTCTTGATGTGGCGGTTCAGCGAGTGGCTGTTGAACTGCGTCAGCACGAGGATGCGGTTGATGTCCGAATGGATGCAGTTGCTCAGCGGAATGTCGATCAACCGGTAGTGGCCGCACAGCGGCACCGCCGGTTTGGCACGCACTTTGGTCAACGGATACAGCCGGGTGCCCCGGCCGCCCCCCAGGACAATCGCCCCAACGCTCTTCAAAAAGTCACGATTTACCGCATCCGACAGCTTCTGCATGGCCAACGGCTCCTTCCGGGAGGACCGCACCGTTGCGGCCCGCACCGTTGTGCGCATTGTATCCAACCGGCACGCAGGAACCAAACCGATTTGAGGCGTCCAGAAATAGTCCTGTCTTTGGCGGCCAAATCCTGCTATGATCCCACTTTCACCCAGGAGATCCCGCATGCTGAGCGCCGAGGAGCGTATATTCGAGCTTTATGAAGGACTGCCGCGCCAGGGCCCCGGCTGTGCCGAGGCCACGCGCCGCGCCTTTAAAATGCTCCCCACCGCCGCCGGACGGCCCGATATTCTCGATATCGGCTGCGGTTCGGGCGCGCAGACCATTGAGCTGGCCCTGTGCTCCGGGGGCCGGGTCACCGCCGTCGACGTCCATGAACCCTTTCTGCGCACACTGGAGGAGTCGGCCCGCGAGGCATGGCTTGAGGACCGCATCCAGACCCGCGCCATGTCAATGGAACAGCTCGATTTCCCCGACGGAACCTTTGATTTGGTCTGGTCTGAAGGCGCCGTGTACCTCATGGGTTTTGAAAAGGGCCTGCGCGCCTGGCGGCGCCTGCTGCGGCCCGGCGGCTGCGCCGCCGTCAGCGAGCTGACCTGGCTCACCCCCTATCCGCCCGAGGAGGCGCGCAGCTTCTGGAACAACGCCTACCCCGAAATGACCGACATGGCTGAGAATCTGGACCGTGCCCGCCGCGCGGGCTACGCCCCCCTCGACACCTTCACCCTGCCTGAGAGCGCCTGGTGGGAAGAGTATTACACGCCCCAGCTTGCCAAGCTCGCCGTGCTGGAGCGGCGCTTCCCGAAAGACACCGTGCTGGCCGGGCTGATTGCCGGGGTCCGCGCCGAGATCGATCTCTACCGCCGCCACTCCGCCTCCTACGGCTACGTCTTCTACCTCCTGCGCCGCGCCGCCGACTGATTCGCTCCTGCGCTGCCGGCTTTCCTGCTGTCGTCCGAAAACTTTTTGTCATTCTTCGTGGAAGTTCGCCCCAAACGTATCGCAAGCGTCCCGCTCGCTTCTGGTTGGTTCGTCTTCTTTGTCTTCTCTGCGCGCCTCCGAGCTAAATCATTCTTTTCACCGTTCCTCTGACTCCTGACTCCTGAATTCTGGCTTCTTTGGTTGCGGCTTCGCCGCACCAGGCGTTCCCCGTGTCAGGTCACCACGCGCCGTTTCAGCAGTCCCCGCAGATAGGCGGCATAGGCGCTCTTGCCCATGCGGTCACAGGCCTGCTCCACTTCCTTCTCGCCAATCCAGCCGTTGATCCAGGCGATTTCTTCCAGGCAGCCAATCTTGAGCCCCTGCCGTTCCTCAATGGCCTGGACAAACTGGCCCGCCTCCATCAGGCTGCGGTTGGTGCCCGTGTCGAGCCAGGCCACGCCCCGGCCGAGCACGCTCACGTCCAGCCGCCCCTCTTCCAGATAGACCCGGTTCAGGTCGGTGATCTCCAGTTCGCCGCGCGCGCTGGGCTTCAGCGCCTTGGCCTTCTCCACCACGTCGGGCCCGTAGAAATAGAGTCCCGGCACGGCATAGGAGCTTTTCGGCTGGGCCGGTTTCTCCTCCAGGCTGATGGCGTGGCCGGCGGCGTCGAATTCCACCACGCCGTAGCGCTCGGGGTCGCTCACATAATAGGCGAAGATGAGCGCGCCCGTCGCCAGTTTGGCCGCCTTGCGCAGACCGCCGGTGACGCCGTGGCCGTAGAAAATGTTGTCGCCCAGCACGAGGCTTGCCGGTCGGTCGCCGATGAACTCCTCGCCGATAATAAAAGCCTGCGCGAGCCCGTCCGGGCTCGGCTGTTCGGCGTAGCTCAGCGACATGCCCCATTGCGACCCGTCCCCCAGCAACCGCCGGAACATGGGCAGGTCGTGCGGTGTCGAGATCAGCAGCACGTCGCGTATGCCCGCGATCATCAGCGTGCTGAGCGGATAGTAGACCATCGGTTTGTCATAGACCGGCAGCAGTTGCTTGCTCACCGCCACCGTGAGCGGATGCAGCCGCGATCCGGCCCCGCCCGCGAGCACGATACCTTTCATGCCTGTCTCCTTTCTGTGACCGCCCCCGGCAGCCTCAACGTAAGAGTGGCGCGACAGGGGGGCGAAAATCAAACTGACGGATAAGCAGCACGGCATAAGGCGTGCGCAGCGAAGCGCACCGTCCGCAGGGGGACTGGCATCCTGTTCCCGTCAATGACCCAAGGCATGCCAACAATAACCTATGCCGGGAACAGGTGCCTGTACCCGGGACCCGATACGCCGTCTTCGCGGGCACGGGTACAGCCACCATTTCGGGTATCGGTTCTGCGTGCAAGGTCAGGAGGCGGGCCGAAAATGGTGGCTGTCCCCTCGCGGGAATGGTGCGCTCCGCTTCGCTGCGCACACCCTACAACTCACACGTGCCGCCATGATACGCTAGCGGCATGTGCCCTGGAACGCTTCAGATTATGCCGGCAAGGAATGAATCCATGCGTTGTTCGAACCTGATAATGATGGTTGCGGTGGGAATGCTCGTTGTTTCTGCGCGCGCGGAATCAATTCGCGTGGTCGTTG
>CAIJOU010000653.1 GCA_903822375.1 Candidatus Hydrogenedentota bacterium | reverse complement strand
GTCCGGCAGGGGCCGGACAGGTTATGACGAGAGGTATCCAGTTGAACAAGGCGATGGATGACCAGGAAGGCGGCCTGCGGGCCGGCCTCAACCGGTGTGCCGCATGCGGCACGCCCGCACCCCAAGTGAAACGCGCCGCGTTTCTTTTGGGTCTCCGGGACTCCGCGCCGTGCATTGGCGAATTCACGCCGCAACCCTGAACGGGGTTGCGGCGTTTTCCTTTTCAGTATGACTCCGCCCGGGCGGACGAGGAGATAAGATGTTGAGGATACTCCTTGAGCTCCAGCAGCTCGACATGAAGATTGCCGGCCTGAAACAGCGCGAACAGGAAATTCCCCGCCAGAAGGAAAGTTTCAACATACAGCGCAAGCGCCTCGAGACCGAGCTGAAGGAAAGCGAGGAGCGAGTAAAGAAGCTCCGGGTGGAGCAGCGCGACTGCGAGGGGGAAATCGAGCAGAAGAACGGGCACATCCGCAAATTCGAGGGTCAGCTGCTGGTCGTCAGAAAGAATGAGGAGTACAAGGCGCTCCTCCATGAGATCGACCTGCAAAAGAAGCAGATCTCTCTGAAGGAAGAGCGCATTCTGGCGATCATGGAAGACATCGAACACGCCCAGATGAAGCTCCAGGAAGACAAGAAGCGCATCGCGGAGGAAATCCGGAAGCTCGACGAGGAGTGCATCCGCATCGATGCGGAACTCGCCGAGGCCGTCAAGGAACGGAAGGCCCAGGAGCACACCCGCGCACCCCTCGCCGCCAAGGTGGACCCGTCGCTGCTGGCACGGTACGAGCGCGTCAGAAAAGCGCGCACCCCTGCCGTCGTCCCCCTTGTCGAGACGAACAAGCAGGCGGAAGCCTGCGGCGGATGCTACATGACCGTGCGCCCCCCAGGTCGTGAACGAGATCATGGCGGCCAAGGAATACCATTCCTGCGGACATTGCGCCCGCATTCTGTACTATCCGGGCAATATCGAGTTTCCGCCGGATTCCGCGGACGCCTGAAGGCCACCATGTCCAGCAGGCAACGCCCCGGCGCCCCCGGCGCCCGCCCGTCATGATTTGGCAGCGCGAAGTGCTGGCCGACGGCCGGCCGTGGCGCGACTATCTGGCGGGGCTTATCCTGCATGGCGTGAAGCTGGGCCTGCAGAACATGTGCCGGCTCCTTGACGCCGCCGGTTCCCCGCAAAACGCCTGTCCCTGCCTGCACATTGCGGGCACCAACGGGAAAGGCAGCACGGCCGCCTTTCTGGATGCCATGCTGCGCGCCGCCGGATGCCGTGTCGGCCGCTTCACAAGCCCCCATCTCATGGACATCACCGAGCGCTTCCAGATAAACGGGGTACCCATTCCGGAAGCTGAACTGCGCGGGAATATCGAATTCTTCCAGGCCGTCGCGGAGACCATGCCGCAGCCGCCCACTTTTTTTGAGCTGAATGCAGCGGTGGCCTTTCGCTGGTTTGCGCAACAGGGCGTCGATGCGGCCATCATGGAAACGGGAATGGGGGGGAGGTATGACGCAACCAATGTTGTCGATGCGCCCCTTGCCTGCGCCATCACAAACATCGACTACGACCACATGCAATACCTCGGCGGAACACTCGCCAAAATTGCTTACGAAAAAGCGGGCATCCTCAAACGAAACGTCCCCTGTGTCGTCGGCGAAACGGCCGACGAACGCTTGAAAGTCATTGAGGACTGCGCCGCCGGAACCGGGGCCCCGCTGCTTGTCGCAGGCAGGGATTACCGCTTTTCCTGCGAAGGCACCCCGTGGGCCCAGCGCATGGATTTTGAAACGGAAGGGTTGCGCCTGAAGGCGGCGGAGATGGGTCTTGCCGGACGGCACCAGTGCGCCAATGCGGCCGTCGCCGCAGCCATGGCCGCCCGGATACGCCCGCACTTTGCCGGGCTTGATGAGAATGCAATCCTGCGCGGTCTGCGCGACACGCGCTGGCCCTGCCGCCTGGAGCGGGTGCTCGATGACCCGCCCGTGCTGATTGATGTGGCCCACAACCCCGCGGGCGCCGCAACCTTGGCGGCCTCACTGTCACGGGCGGTGGTCGTGTTTGCCGTCGCCTCCGACAAGGATGCCCCTGCCATGCTCGACCTCCTTGGTCCCATGGCGCATCCACTCATTCTCACCGCCTTCACCGGCGGTCGGAGCATGGCCGTTGGCGACTTGGAGCGTGCGGCAGGTGCCCGGCCGCACGAAACGGCCCCTTCCCTGGAAGAGGCCATCGCCCGGGGCATGGCGTTGGCGGACGCAAACACGCCCATGCTGATTGCCGGCTCGGTCTACGCCGCGGGCGAGGCGAGACGCATCCTCATGGAACAATACGGCGCACCCGCCCCGACTTTCTGACAGTCCTTCCAAGCAGGCGTTCTCGTCAAGAAACGCCCCACTTTACGGGGAACCCACATAGTCCGTATGCCTGTCAGTGCCATTGACCTGAAAATGGCAGTTGAGGCCCGCACCTCTCCTGCAAGACAACATACGGAAAGGACAACAAGGCCCCCAAGGGCTCCCTAACCCGCAGCCCGATGGAGAGGCGCAAATTGGTCCGCCCAGTCCGCCCAGTCCGCCCAGTCCGCCCAGTCCGCCCAGTCCGCCCAGTCCGCTCAGTCTGCTCAGTCCCTTTAGTCCCTTAAGTACTTTTGGTCCTTCTTCTTGGAGCCCACCGTCAAAACTTCAACGGCCCATCTCAGGTTCAAGAACCTCACCAAGACGACGAGCATCTTTGTCTTGCCCCCGACAGGGGGCACACAACAAGAGCCATGGGTGACCGAAGGTTCAAGAACCCCACCAAGACGACGCGCATCATTGTTTTGCCCCCGACAGGGGGCACACAACAAGAGCC
>CAIJOU010000652.1 GCA_903822375.1 Candidatus Hydrogenedentota bacterium | reverse complement strand
GCACTGCCGGAACGCCAACAGTCTGCCACCACCGCATGGTCAGAGCAAAATCGCCCCCGGTCCCTATCGTGCCCGGTTCCTACCCTGTGAATTCCAGAGGGTGCCCCGGCAAGCTTTTGATTTCATGAGACGGCCCATCCATACTCGTATGCGCCGCCATGCGGCGTTTGGACTGGACCATGAAAGGCCGCGATTCCCGGCCGGCAAGTGAAGCGAAGAACAAAAGAACCTCTTTCTGAAAGCGACGGAGGATGTTGAATGAAACGCATCGTACTGCCAACCCTTGCCGTCCTGCTGGTGGCCGCGCTGGCCGCGGCGGACCCGGCATCACGAAACACCATTTCCCTCGACGGCACCTGGCAGATCGGCGAGGGAACCCTCAATGCGGTGCCGTCCGCGTTCGGGCATGAGGTGGCCGTGCCGGGATTGGTTTCGCTGGCCGCGCCGCCCTTTGAGGAGCCCGGACCCAAGGTGGCCGACCGGTCGAAAGGTTCCACGGGAGATCCGCGACGGGAAGCCTTCTGGTACCGCCGCAGCTTCACGGTGGACGAACCCGTGCCGCCGGTGGCAACGCTCAAGGTTGGCAAGGCCATGTTCGGTACGCGGGTCATTTTGAACGGCACCGTTCTCGGCGACCATGCGCCATGCTTCACACCGGGCCTCTTCAACGCGAAGCCCGCGCTCAAGACGGGCGAGAATGAAGTGCTCATCCGTGTCGGCGTGGCGGGCAATGCGGCGGACGCGGTGGTGGCCTCGGGGTTTGATTATGAGAAGGAGCGCTACATCCCCGGCATCTTCGATTCTGTTGAATTGGTCCTTTCCGGCACACCGACCATTGTGAATGTGCAGGTGGCCCCGGACCTGTCCAACCGGCAGGCCCATGTGCGCGTATGGCTGAAGGACGCGAAAGCAGGCGACGTGACGGTGGCAATTCGCGAGGCAAAATCCGGCAAGGTGGCGGGCAAAGTCTCGGCGCAGATGACCCCGTCGCCGGAACAGGTGCTCGACATGACGGTGCCTGTTTCTAACTGCCGTCTCTGGTCGCCGGAAGACCCGTTTCTCTACGAACTGACCGTGACCACATCCGGCGATGCGTTCACCACCCGCTTTGGCATGCGCGAGTTCAAGTTCGACCCGGCCACGGGACGGGCGCTCCTGAACGGCAAGCGCTATTTTATGCGCGGCAGCAACATCACACTCTACCGCTTCCTCGAAGACCCCGACTGCGGCAGCCTGCCCTGGACGGAAAGCTGGGTGCAGCTGCTGCACCAGCGGGTAAAAGACATGCACTGGAACTGTCTGCGTTACTGCATCGGCTTTCCGCCCGAGGCGTGGTACCGTATCGCCGACGAGGAGGGCATCCTGATTCAGGACGAATTTCCCATTTGGTTTGGCGGGGCGGGCTGGAACACCTGGCCCAAAGGGCTGAAGGCGGACGAGCTGGCGCGGGAATACACCGAGTGGATGCGCGAGCGGTGGAACCATCCCTGCCTCGCGGTATGGGACGCGACCAACGAGACGACCTCGGACGAGACGGCTGCCGCGGTCCAAAAAGTGCGCGGTCTTGACATGTCGAACAGGCCCTGGGACAACAGCTACATGCCGCCGGCGCAGCCCGGCGATGTGCTGGAGCAGCACCCCTATCACTTCCAGAACAAGACCTTCCGGCTGTGCGATGTCGCCCGGGCCAATCCCGCCCCTTGGGGCAGCGCGGCTGACGGGCACGGCGTGATCATCAACGAATACGGCTGGCTCTGGCTGAACCGCGACGGCACGCCGACCACGCTGACCACGGACCTCTACAAGAACCTGCTGGGTCCCGACTCGACCACGGAACAGCGCCGCCACCTCTACGCGCGCTATATCGCGGCCGAATCTGAATTCTGGCGCGGCCACCGAACCGTCGCCGCTGTGATGCACTTCACCACGCTCGGCTACTCCCGGCCCGACGGGCAGACCAGCGACCATTGGCTCGACGTGAAGAATCTCACCTGGGAGCCCGAATTCTACAAGTACGTCCGCGACGCCTTCGCGCCGGTCGGGCTGATGATCGACGCCTGGGCCGAGGACTACGCCCCCGGCAAAGACCAGGAGTTTCCGGTGGTGGTCATCAACGATTTGGACACGCCTTGGAAAGGCGAGGTCCATTTCCAAATGATGCACGACGGCAAGGCGATTGCGGACCAGACGCTTCCCGCCGAGGCTGAGGGACTGGGTTCGGCCCGTGTCAGCTTCACGGTCGCAATTCCGGAACAGCCGGGCAACTACCAGGTGGAGGCTGTGCTGTCCGCGACGCCTGCCGGACCGGTCCACAGTCTGCGCGACTTCGCCGTGCTGACGGCGGAGCAGCGCGAGGCGCACCGCAATCTTGCCGAAGGAAGGCCGGTCAAAGCCTCCTCGGTGCTGACCAAGGACGGCCAGACCTACCGCGCCGAGTTTGCCGTGGACGGCAACCACGACACGCGCTGGTCCAGCGAGTTCAGTGACCCCCAGTGGATCGCGGTGGACTTGGGCAGCACGCAGACCGTGTCACGCGTCGACCTGGCCTGGGAGGCCGCATGTGCAAAATCCTACGAAATCCAAGTTTCCACGGACGGTGAGCGCTGGAAGCAGGTCTATGACACGGACGAGGGCAAAGGCGGGACCGAAACCCTCCGGTTCAAACCGACCCCCGCGCGCTGGCTGCGCATGCGCGGCACCGAACGCGGCACCCCGTTTGGCTATTCGCTGTGGGAATTCGCGGTCTATCACTGAATCGAAACCGCGCGCGCGCCGCAATCCGCGCTTCGTCTTGCCCGGTACGGCGTATTGCGTATATACTCAAGAAACGCACTCTTGCGCGAGGTTTTTCACTGTGGATGAGCCCTGTAAAGCTATGGCCTTGGCCGGTTGGGGACGGTACAAACCGGCGGCCTGCCACGTCTACCGGCCCGAACGCCGCGACGCGCTGCTGTCGCTGTTGGACGGCGGCGCGCCGGGGCCCGTGCTTGCGCGGGGCCTGGGCCGCAGCTACGGTGATGCGGCGGTGAACCGCACCGGGTCGGTGCTCGACATGACGCGGCTGAACCGGATGCGCTCTTTCGACCCGGAAACAGGCGAACTGGAGTGCGAGCCCGGTGTGAGCCTCTCCGATATTATCGCCGTTTTTCAGCCGCGCGGCTGGTTTCCGGCGGTGGTGCCGGGCACGCATTTCATAACGGTGGGCGGCGCGATCGCCCATGATGTGCACGGCAAGAACCACCACCGCGACGGGTCGTTCAGCAGCTTTGTTGATTCCATCGACCTGTGGACACCCGCGCTCGGCGTGGTTGCGTGCTCGCCCACGGAGAACGCGGACATCTTCTGGGCGACGGTCGGCGGCGCGGGCCTGACCGGCGTGATCCTGTCGGTGCGGCTGCGGCTGCGCCGCGTGGAGAGCGCCTATGTGCTGGCCGACTACGAGCGCTGCGCCAACATCGACGCCGTGCTGGAGGCCTTTGACACCACGGACGAGAACTACACCTATTCCGTGGCCTGGGTGGACTGCCTGGCCACGGCAGACAGTCTGGGACGGTCGGTGCTCATGCGCGGCAATCCGGCCCTGCCCAACGAGGTGCCACCCGGCCATGCCGGCAAACCGCTGCGCACGCCGCGCCGGTTGAACGCCACGGTTCCCTTTGATTTTCCCGGATTCGTGCTGAACCCGCTCTCGATACGCGCCTTTAACGAGACGTTCTACGCAATGAGCCGTCCCGCCAAGGGCAAGGACGTCGACTACGAAAAATACTTCTTCCCGCTGGACCGCGTTCTCCACTGGAACCGCATGTACGGCAAACGCGGATTCGTGCAGTACCAGGCCACTTTCCCGCCCGAGGGGCGGGCAGGGTTGCGGGCAATGCTGGAACGGTGCAGCATCGCGCGCCGGGCATCCTTTCTGGCGGTGCTGAAGAAGTTTGGTGAGGCGGGCAAGGGCATGCTTTCACACCCGATGCGCGGCTACACGCTGACGCTCGACATCGCCAACGCACCCGGCCTTGTTCCCTTCCTGGGTGAATTGGACCGCATTCTGCTTGACCACGGCGGCCGGCTGTACCTGGCCAAGGACACCGTGGCCGCGCCCGCGACCATCGCCGCGATGTATCCCCGGCTGGAGGAATTTCGCGCCGTGCTGCACCGGGTTGACCCGGAAAGCAGGCTCAACTCGGACTTGGCGCGGCGAACCGGCATTGGGCTGCCCGCACGGGAGACTCACGATGTCTAACGCGTCGCCCGGCTCACTGGAATCGGTGGTAATTGTCGGCGCCAGTTCGTCGCTGGCCCGGGCCATGGCCGCCTGCTTCGCCGCGGGGGACCATGCGCTGGTGCTCGCCGGACGGGATACGGCCGAACTGGAGGTAATCGCGCAGGATCTGCGCGTGCGCTATGCGCGGCCCTGCCGCGTGCTGCACTTCGACGCGCTCGATTACGGCTCGCACCCCGGCTTCGTCGCGGAATGCACGGCGGCGCTCGGCGCACCGCCCGACGGCGCTGTGGTTTGCTTCGGCATGCTGCCCGTGCAGGAGGAGGCGCAGGAGGACTTTACCGTTGCGGGCCGCTGCCTGGACACGAACTACACCGGCGCGATGTCCGTTTTGGAGCGGTTTGCCGGGGTGTTCGAGGCGCGCGGCAGCGGGTTTATCGCCGCCGTCTCCTCCGTTGCCGGTGATCGCGGGCGCAAAAGCAACTACCACTACGGCGCGGCCAAGGCGGCGCTCAACGCGTTTCTTGGCGGCCTGCAGAACCGGCTGCATGCGCGCGGTGTTTCCGTGACCACGGTCAAGCCCGGATTTCTTGACACAAAAATGACCTGGGGACTCGTTCTGCCCGCACTGCTCGTGACGGACCCCGAGCGTGCCGCCGCCATTGCCGTGCGCGGCATTCTCAAGCGCCGCAGCATCGTGTACGTGCCCGGATACTGGCGTTTGATAATGCTGGTTATCCGCCACATCCCCGGCGTTATCTTCAAACGGCTGAGTTTGTGATGGCCGCAACCCCTCCCGTAAAGACCACGCCGTGGTCCGTCGCGCACACCGCGCGCCGCCTCCTGCGCATCTACCAGTGGCCCAAGAACCTGCTGGTGCTCACGCCGTTGGTCTTCGCCCTCGAAATGACCCGGCCCGGCTCGGCGGTGCGGGCACTGGCGGCCATGGCCGCATTTTGTCTGGCCTCCAGCGCCACGTACATATTCAACGACATCCGCGATCTGGAGCAGGACCGGAGCCATCCCACCAAACGTCGCCGCCCCCTGCCCGCGGGCGAGATTTCGGTGGCCTTCGCGGCCACACTCGCCGTGCTGCTGCTCGTCGCCGCAGTCGGCATTGGCTGGTGGGTGCGGCCCAAGTTCCTCGTGCCGCTGTTCGGCTATCTCCTCCTTACGGGGTCGTACACGCTGCTGCTCAAGCATGTGTTTCTCGTCGACGTGCTTACGGTGGCGCTGGGCTTTGTCATCCGCGCCATGGCCGGCGCCGTCGCCATCAACGTGGTGTTCTCCAACTGGTTGATGGTCTGCACACTCTTTCTCGCGCTGCTGTTGTCGCTTGGCAAGCGCCGCACCGAGATCGCCCTGCTTGACGAGGAGGCCGGCGCGCACCGCGCCGTGCTTGACCGCTACGACACCGCCTACATCGACCAGCTGCTGCTGCTTGTCGCAGGCGGTGCGCTCATCACCTACACCATCTACACCTGTTCGCCCGAGGTCGTCGCCCGCGTGCATACCGACAAACTCTACATGACTCTGCCCTTCGTCGTGTACGGGCTCGCCCGCTACCTTTGGCTCATCCGCGAAACCCACCACGGCGCCGATCCCAGCGCCCTGCTCATCCGCGACTGGCCCACCCTCGCCACCGTCGGCCTCTGGATGGCCGCCTGCGTCGCCCTGCTCTACTGGGCGTGAACCGCCTTGACCGTAGGCTGCGCGCAGTCCCGCAACGTGGGACGCAGCGCACCATGGGCTGAAGCGCTGGCATTTCCGGGATTTGAGATTCACACGCGCCGCAGGGGGACTGGCATCCTGTTCCCGCCGATGGACCCAAGCATGGCAACATTCACCTTCGCCGGGAACAGGTGCCTGTACCCGGGCTGCGATGGACCGCCCGTTTCGGACACGATCTTCGAATTGCCTTTCGCCCGACCGGATGGTAGCATGGACACTTCCCGCCGATCAGGGCGGACAACGGCAAGGAGCATAACAATGCGAATGATGGCAACAATGGCGCTGCTGGCGGTTCTGTGCGGAATGGCCGGCGCGGCGGACTGGGAATCGATCACACCGGGCGCGGACCTGGCGGGTTGGAAAGCTGAAGGCGGCGAGTGGACCGTGCAGGACGGCGTCCTGTCCGGCAAGGCCATGAAGGACCAGAATTGCTGGCTCGTCTACCAGAAACGCGAATTCGCCGACTACGAAATCGAGGTGGAGTTCCGCACGCCCGTCCCGACGAACGGCGGCGTCCAGTTCCGGTCGCAGTGGCTGCCGCGCGTGCCGCTTAAGGCCGGCGAGACGGTCGACACGGCGCCGAAGCAGATGTACGGCTACCAGGCGAATATTGAAACACGGCAACGCGAGGCCACCGGCCGGCTGGTCGACGAAAACGGGCGCGGGCCGCTGGTGAAGGACGCCGCCGAGGCGGCCTACATGACGCTCACCCAGAAAGACTGGAACAAGATGCGCGTCGTTGCCCGCGGCAACAGCATCGAGATCTACCTGCACGACGTGCTGGCGGCGAAGTTCGAGGATGAGGCCTACATCAGGGGGCTGATCGCGCTGCAGTCGTTCGCGTTCGACCAGGCGGAGCCCTTCGCGGTGGTGGAGTACCGCAACATCCGCGTGAAGGACAACGGCCGCAACGGCGAATGGCGCGCCCTGTTCAACGGCAAGGACTTTGACGGCTGGAAAAAGTGGGGCGAGGAGGACTGGTCGGTCAAGGACGGCGTGATTGACGGGCACAGCGGTCCCAAGAAGAGCGAGGGCTATCTGGGCACGGTCGAGACCTTCAAGGACTTCCGCGTGCGCGGCGGGTTCAGGATGCTGGGCGCGGGCAATTACGGCCTGTTCTACCATTCGAGCATCACGCCGAAAGACGACGGCTATCCGGTGATTTCAGGCCTGCAGGGGGAGGTGGACCCCGGCTATCCGTCGCCGACGGGCTGGGTGTACGAGAGCTACAAGCGGGGCTGGCTACAGAAGCCCGACCCGAATATTGCCGCCGCACTGGTGCTGCGCCGCAATGACTGGAACGAGATCGAGATTCGGTCCATTGGCAACCACGTGACCACCTGGGTGAACGGCATGCGCGTGCTCGATCTGGTGGATGAGAAGCAGTTGCTGTCTGAGGGATTCTTCGCGCTGCAACTGCACACCGGCGGCGCAGAGGGCATTTTGTGGAAGGATCTGTACGTGCTCAAGTAACCTGTAGGACAGGCGCCCTGCCGCGACGGAGCCCTTGGGCAAAGTCGGGCCCTGCCTGTCAGACCTTGAATGCGGGACAGCCGGAAACGGCTGTCCCGCTTCCTGTTTCTTATCGCTGGTCCAAGTGGATACGGCGGTTAAGGCCAACGTCTCTCCTCCAAGGCAAGGGACGAAAGGGACCTCAAGGACCCAAAGGACTCTGTCAACATTCCGCCCAATAGAGAGGGTAAATCCGTCCTTTCCGTCCCTGAGGTCCCTTGTGTTCTTCTGCTCGAAACCGACCATCTTCCCCCAATACCTAATTCATAATTCCTAAT
>CAIJOU010000651.1 GCA_903822375.1 Candidatus Hydrogenedentota bacterium | reverse complement strand
GCCTCCGCAAGGCGCCCCGCAGGGACCGCCGCAGGGGCCGCCGCAAGGCGCCCCACAGGGACCGCCGCAACCCCAGGCGCCGGCAAAATAGTCTCCGGTTGACCAAAGCCCCCGAACCACGGGTTTGGGGGCTTTTTTGTGTGCGCACGATAGGGGGTAGGGAGAACCGGTTGCCCGGCCCCCCCTCCCTCCGAACCGTGCGTGCGGTTTTCCCGCACACGGCTCTCCGGTTGGTAGTTTACCCCATAGGGGACTCGTCAAGCAGTCCGTGGGCCATTTCCAGACTAAACAACCCGCGGTCGCCAAAGTACTTGTTCGGCCATCGCTGATGATCTTTGCCGCGCCCGCGCCCTTTGCGCTTTCTGCGCTTGCGCAGTATCGAGCGCAGCCGCATCCGCACCCACCCGTCTATGTCCGGGAATGCCGTCTTGTAGCTGTGTTTGAAGTATCCAAACCAGCCTCGAAGTATCGGATTGATCTTCGCAATGATGCACTCCAGGCTATGGCCGTTAGCCCGGTGCGTATGCTGGCGTATCGCCTCGTGCAGCTTCTTCTCGCTCTTGTCCCGGGGAAATCGAAGGATGCGCCCCTTGTGCGGTTTGAAGCGGTATCCGAGGAATTCAAACGCCTCCCCGGCATCGAGTGACGCAATGCGGGTCTTTCCCGGGTGCAGCGTCAGTGCCGCCGCGTCCATGAAGCCGCGTATCTGCGCCAGCGCCGCGTCCGCCTCTTCTCGCGTCTTGCACATCACCACGAAATCGTCGGCATACCGGACCATGCGGTGTCCCGATGCGGCCATTTGGTGGTCCAGCGGGTTCAGGTAGATGTTCGCCAGCAGCGGACTGAGCACCGCGCCCTGCGGCGTGCCGCTCTCCGGCATCCAAAGCGTCGCATCTTCCATCACCTGCTGGTCCAGAAACGAGCGCACCAGCGACAGCACCCGCCCGTCGGCAATGCGCCCGCGCACGTGCGTCATGAGCGCATCCTTGGGGATGGTGTCGAAGTAGCTCTTGATGTCCGCATCCACAACGTACCGGCACCCCTCGTCGAGCCAGCCAATGACCCGCTTGAGCGCGTCGTGCGCGCTGCGGCGGGGCCGGAACCCATAGCTGTGTTCCGCGAACTCCCGCTCAAAGATGGGCTCGATTACGTTGCGCACCGCTGTCTGAACCACCCGGTCCCGCACCGTCGGGATGCCCAGTGGACGGGTCTTGCCGTCCCCTTTGGGTATCTGTATCCGCAGTCCGGGACTGGGCGTGTATCGCCCGGTCGCAAGCAATGCTTGCAGGCGGGCGAGTTCGTCCGCCTCATGCGCCGCAAACTGGCGCACCGTCACGTGGTCCACGCCCGCGCTGCCCTTGTTTGACTTGACCTTGCGCCAAGCCGCCTCAAGGTTGGCCGGTGCGTGAACTTTGTCCATCAGCGCAAACCAAACGCCTCCTTTCACCCCCGAATCGAGGGCTGCAAGCATGCGCTTTGTCCAGACACTCCGTTCCACCCACGCCCACTGGGCGGGGATGTCTGCGCCTTGTTTAGCCCGGTCTCCGGGCACTGGCGGCGTGAACCTATGTTCCGGCTGTCTTTCCATCGCGCATCACCTTCCTGCATCCCTTCGCTCTACGGGCATTACCCCGCTTCAACGCTACTATGGATGCTCTGACTCCTGTACGGCGGCGTTCCGGAACTCACTGAACCTCGACCGCCGTTCTGACCGCACAGGTCTCCCTTCTTCACGTACAACGCCTTCCATCCATTCCGTCTCCAGCCACCTGACGGCCCTCCGCTGTCGCTTTGTGACGCCACATTCCGACAAGCCTGTTTATCCAGGGGCTACCTGCAACTGTCAGCGCAGCGGATTACTTCAAGGCTTCGCGCATTGCCAGCAGTCTCGCCGAGCCGCCTCGGCCGAATCGAGTTCGTTATCCTACGGACTGGTTGTTCGCCTTCTGTTGCTCTCCACCCCGCATCGCTGCGACGCAGTTACTCAGGCTTCTGAAGGGTGACGTCATTCAGGAGCGGACTCGCACCGCTCTGACGCTGTACGCACGAAGGCGCACTGGCTGTGGCGTCCCCGCCACAGTCTTCGACAGGAGCGTGAACGGACACGATAACACGACACGACTCCGTGGCTGTGGCGTCCCCGCCGCAGTCTTGAGAATGGACAGGGTAACACGACGCGACAACGCATTTCGAGACGGAAAACTGCCCCACCCGGACACGCTGATGACACATTTCCCCTTATTGGCACTATTCCCATCATCGAATCGGTTTGGCGCTGTAACGCTTCCCG
>CAIJOU010000650.1 GCA_903822375.1 Candidatus Hydrogenedentota bacterium | reverse complement strand
CCGGCCAGGCGGCCGAGATCGACGCCCGCCACGGTGTGGTCCGGCCGGGGTGAATAGCGATGGCCCGAACCGCACGGTTCGGGCCGTTCAGGCTGGGTCTTCGACTTGCTCAATGATGGGGATCCTTTCCTGTCGGTTGGGGGGTTGCGGGCTGTCAACCCATCGCGTCGATCAGTCGCGACAGGGCCTTTGGGTCGAGCCAGGGGGCATCGGGCACGACGAGGGTGTAGCCATACTCGTTGTTCATTAGCAGTACGGCCACGAAGCAGCCGAACTCCAGCGTCGCCCCCTCGTAGGGCGCGTCCGACAGGGCGCTGCCCATCAGGCCGCGCCAGTCGTCGTCGGTGTCGCCCATCTCGGCCAGCACGACAGGACCCTCAGTGTCGGGGTTGTAGGTAAGCCCCGCGCCGGCATAGGCCGACGTGAGATCGCCCATCACCCGCTCCAGGGCCCGCCGCCAGCCGGGCTCCAGATTCTCCGCAGCCCGCACCTCCTCCAGGGAACGAAATACGCGCATGGTTGCCGCTCCTCATGCGCCGGGCACCGCATGGAATCAATATGCGTCTGAGAATGGCGACGATACGGGTAGGCGGCGCGGATCACAGAAAAATGCATGGAGACCCGCTGTCCCCGTCACAACGATGCCATCGAGCGCATATTGATCATCTGAGGGAGTCCGGAGGAAGGGTGCAGCACACGGCGGGCGCGCAGATGGCGCCCCCCGAACCATGGAGGACAAGACGATGGGTTTCACGAGGTACTGGATCAGGCCGAGGGAACTGGACGCGGAGCAGTTCCGCGCCTTCGCCGAGGCATGTGACAAGGCATGCGCCGGACTGGTGGGAAGCTTGGTCGGCACCGCCTTCACCGCAGAAGAGGTGTGCTTTGAAGGCAACCCCGGCTGCGAGACGTTTCTGATTGAGCGAGTCTCGACCAGGGGCCAGACCGAAGAGTCGGTCTTTGAGTTCTGCAAAACGCAGCGCCTGCCCTATGATACGGCGGTCAAGCGGTGCCTTCAGATTCTGAAGGAGCACTTCCCAGAAGTCGAGATACCCGAACCCGCCTGAGTACCGAGAGGTAGGGTGGAGTGCCGGAACCCCGCCACGGGTTCCGGCCTTTTCTTGGTGCGCCCGGCAGGGCGCGTTGACTTGAATGTGTAAGTCCTTTACCGGCCTGACAGGAGGAACTGTCAGCCGGACGGCAAGGGTGTCCATCGCGAGGTGGAATCGGAAGGAAGCCGCAGGCAAAAACACTGGCCCGACGAACAGGAACCCCATACGAGGCATCCATGCCGGGTGAGAAGGCCAATAGATTCAAAGCCCCATACCTGTACGGAAGGCATGGAAGTAGATGCGGCGGGCATAAGTGTGAAGGTGAACGCGCATTACCCGGGGAGATCTGCCAGTCTGCCTTTGTGCTACCGCCGTGAGGCGACGGGATGGGTTGGCAGAAGTCTGCCGAGGGCATAGTAGGTCTATCGACCGGACTGAAGGCCCGAACGTGAGTTGTGGCAAGGAGGCCGCACCTTCGATGACATCTGGAGACGCAGACAGACGGGCTGTGATGCCCGGAGCCACCCCGGCGGGTAGCGGACGGAATCCGCGAGAGGAAGGGGTAGGCGCGTCAAGGGTCACGGCGGGTCCGGAGCACTCCAAGCCGGAAGATGCGCAGTTGATGGAAGCGGCGGTCGAACGCGAGAACATGGTGGCGGCCTTGCGCCGGGTGAAGGCGAACCGGGTCTCAGCGGGCGTGGATGGTATGACCGTCGAGGCACTGACGCCGTATCTCAAAGCACAGTGGCCGCGCATCAAAGAAGCCCTGCTGGCGGGACGGAACAAGCCGGGCCCGGCGCATCGGGTGGAAATCCCGAAGCCGGACGGCAGGGGGATGCGCCAGTTGGGCATCCCCACGGTGCTGGACCGTCTCATTCAGCAGGCACTGCATCAGGTGACCCGAACTGCGAGATGTACATGGGCGAATTGCTCGTGGATGTCCAAATTCAGACATATCCGTGCCCGGATTTCGGACACAAGATGGTGCCACGAAGACTATGTGCTTCGGCGGTCGATGGGTAAATCAGCATAACATGACAATGTCTTATGCGTTAGCACCCGAAATCTCCTAAACCGGCAGGATGGCATGCAATTTGCCATAAGAAGTCCGTTGCGGTTAAAGGTGAAAGTAATGGATGCCAGTTGCGTTCATTGAACCCGTGCGGGAAACCCACGGTTCTGGTTGAGGAACGCGCCAATCTCCTTCACCTTACGCAACAGATAGCTTGTATTTACAGATAGTGAATACATAAGAAAGAAGTGTCCTGAAAGTAGTCTATTAATGGCTTGTCATAGGTCATAAAAAAACCTCTTGACAAAGCGGATCGTCTGTGTTATTAAATGTTACGTTGCTTGGCGCTGCTAGTAGCAGTGG
>CAIJOU010000649.1 GCA_903822375.1 Candidatus Hydrogenedentota bacterium | reverse complement strand
TGGAAACCGCCCAGGCTGCCGTGGCAGAAAAAGACCAGCGTATCGCGGCGCTCGAATCCGTCGAGGCACAGTTGAAGGACGCGTTGGAGCGCACCGCGCAATTGGAAAGCGCCCAGGCTGCCGTGGCAGAAAAAGACCAGCGCATTGCAGCGCTCGAATCCGTCGAGGCACAGTTGAAGGACGCGTTGGAGCGCGCCGCGCAACTGGAAACCGCCCAGGCTGCCGTGGCAGAAAAAGACCGGCGCATTGCAGCCTTCGAATCCGTTGACGCACAGTTGAGGGAGGCATTGGAGCGTATCGCGCAACTGGAAGCCGCTCAGGCCGCGTTGACGGACAAGGACCAGCGCATCGCGGCGCTTGAGTCCGTTGAGGCGCAGTTGAAAGACGCACAAGAGCGACTGGCCCAACTGGATGCAGTGCAGGCCGCACTGGCGGAAAAGGACCGCCTGAATTCGAAATATGCCGCCGAACTGAACCATGTTTCGGCAGAGGCCCGTGCACTTCAGGCGCGCGTTGAAACGGCCGAAGAGCAGTGCAGCAAGGCTGAACTGGAAAAGAAGATGCTCCTTGGCGAGGTCGAGGGACTCAACCTTCGAAGCGCGGAGACCGCCGAACTCAAATCGCGCATCGTCAAACTTGAGGCCGAACTGGAAGGGGAGCGCGCGCGTGCACTGCGCGCCTTGCGCGCCCGGGCCCAGAAACTGGAATCGGAGCAGTCGCCCGTCACGACAAGCGCACCGCCGCCGCACATGAGATTCCTTGAGGAACCCGCCCAGGAAGGACCGGTTCCGTCACCGCCGCTGCTGCGCCAGGACAAGGCCCGGGGCCCGCACGATGTGGCGGCCGTGGTCAACAGCACCCGCGGCCGGGGGCCGCGACGCCAGGTCGGCGAGATTCTGGTGGCTGCGGGAATCATGACACGCGAGCAGCTGGACGAGTCGATCCGCATGCAGGTGGCCGACCCGCACAAACGAATCGGCCAGATCATCGTCGAGCGCGGCTATGCCACCGAGGAAGTGATTGCCGCAACGCTTGCCGCGCAGTTGCGCACGCGCTTTGCGGACGACATCGAGCGCGAAATGACCGCCGAGGCGATGCGCATGGTGCCGCAGAACATTGCCATCAACCACCGTTGCGTGCCGCTTTCCTACGACAGCGGCCAGTTGACCGTGGCCATGGCCAACCCGCTCGACCTGATCGCCATCGAAGACCTGCAGCACGCCACCGGCGCGTACATTGAGATTGTGGTCGCCACGCCGACCGCCATAGAACGCGTCGTCAACAAGTACTACCTGAAGATTAACGCAAAATAACCCGTAACACGTTCTTTCCGCGTCGAGGCTTGCCCCCCGGCGCGGTTTTTCATTGCCCTCAAGGGTTCCCTTTGCTGAAACGCTTCAGCCGACCGGCGCACAGCGCTATCTTCTTGCTCCTGCTCCCAATCTTGCTCTTGCCTTGCGGGTAGTTCTCCCCAATATCGAGCAAGATTAAGAGCAAGCGCAAGAGTGAAGGACCAAGCGGCCCACGCCTATCAGCTAAACAGTCACCCTCTGTTCTGCGTTCCTTGGAATCTCATTCGGCACGGCCAGCGTGAACCACGCAAGGAAGATAAACAGTGCGTAGATGACGATGTTCTCCCAGAGCGGGAAGGCCCAGATCGTGTTCAGCGACTCGCCCCAGGAACTGCCAATATGCGTTCCGGCCGCCGCCGCCGCCTTCTTCATCCCCTCATAGCGGATGCCCCATATAACCTGGTTGCTTACCGCCGTGGCCGTGACCGCCAGCCAGAACAGGTACGGCCATGCAAGCCGCCCGTGGTCGAAGTGCCTGGGACGGCCGCGCAGCGCGCATGCGGCGCGGTCCCACAGCAGCATCCTGCCGTACCACAGCAGACCCAGCGTGTACCCGATGGCCACCAGCACGGCCGCCTTCTCGTGGATGTGCGTCCATTCGAGTTTGCCGATGACTTGTCCGCGCGCATCGGGAAAGCAGGCCACGCCCAGCGTGCCGATGCAGCCCAGCAGGAGCAGGAACGCCCCGAAATGCGCGCCCCAGCGCGAAATCAGTGAGAAACGCCGGTGATGATAAAACACCAGCGGCACCGATGCCATGGACCAGAACGCCATCGCCATGGAGAAGAAATACCAGTGCTGCGGATTGTGCTGCGGGTCCCAGGTGCCCAGGAAACTGAACGTGTGCGACATGATGGAATAATGGTGCTCGGCGGGATAACTGAGCCACGCCGTAAGAATAAGCCCCCAGAAAATACCGGCCTCGGCCAGTACATAGCGTTTGATTTCGGAGGCGGAAAAGTCCCCGGATACAATGCGTTTAACGAAGTCCATGTTGAAAATCCTGCTCGTTGTGCCACCGGTGCATTTTACCACAGGTGCGGTTGGTCGGGTCGGGGTGATTCGGAGGATTCACCGCGCTACGGGACCATTGAATTCAGGTGCTTCTCCAGATTTGTGTAACCGTCGCCGTTGGCATCGGCGTTCCCATCCAGTGGGTCGTCCGGATTAAGCCCATGCGCGCTCTCCCATGCATCGGGCATGCCGTCGCCGTCCTTGTCTTCGGGCGCGGGGACGGACGCGTACTCGGGCCAGCCGCCCACTTCGCGCTGCGAATCGATGATGCGGCCGACGCCGTTGCGGACCTCCTCCACGATACGCGCATCGACCGCGTCCCGCTTGGGCAGCGTGGCGCCCACACCGTTCAACACCGCGGCTCGGGCGTCGCGGGCCGGTTGTGTGGCCACGGATGCGGCGTCATGGGCCGAAGGAACGATCACAGCGGCGCGTTCCGTTTCCGACAGTTTCTCGGGCCAGGCCAGCAGCAGCGTATTGTCGCCATCGGCCTCGGGGAAAGCGTCCAGTACGTTGCCCGACAGGAAAACGCGGTTTCCCGGCCCGCCGACATGAAAGGCGGTCCGGCGCTTGTCGGCGGCGGTGGAGGGACCAGCTTTCAAGAAGTTGCCGACATAGTTCAGCCGAAACCGCTCATCAGCCCCATAGCCGCACATGCCGCCCCAGTCATAAATGACATTGTTGCGGAAGTCGAGCAGTACGCCCGGCGAGCCGTCGTAGTTGTCGCCCGGGCGCGGATTGCGGGTATTGTTGTGCGCGTAAAGGCAGTGGTGGAAAGAATAGGTTCCGTTTTCGGAACGCAGCAGCGAACCCATGCTGTGCGCGCCTTTGTGATGGACGGAATTGCGCAGGGCTTCGGCGACAATGCACCACTGTACTGTGACCGCGTCGCTGATGCCGGTCACGCTGAGCACTTCGTCCACGGACCACGTCGCCGAGCAATGGTCGATAATGATCCGGTGGGCGTTGGAAACCGAAATGCCGTCGAACTCCTTGCCCGACAGGTCACCGGGCCGGACACGCAGATAACGGAGCACCACGTCGTCGGTCTTTACGCCCACATCGCCGCCGCGCAGGCAGATGCCGTCGCCCGGCGCCGTCTGTCCCGCGATGGTGATTCTGCCGTTCTTGATGTCCAGCGGTCCTTTTAGGTCGATGATTCCCGAGACACGAAACACCACGGTGCGCGGGCCTTCTTGGGCGCAGGCGTCGCGCAGGCTGCCTGGGCCGCTGTCGTCCAGATTGGTCACGGCGATCACCCGTCCGCCGCGCCCGCCCACGGTCTGCGCCCCGGCCCCTTCCGCGCCCGGAAAGGCGGGCAGCGCCTCCGCTGAAAGCGCTGTAGCGCCCATCACTGTGGCAAGACAAACGGACTTAAGAAACCGGTTCATAAGGAAAGCACCTTCTGGTCAAACAAGCGAATTAAGAAAGATCTCAAGATTGGTATAGCCCTCGCCACCTGCGATCTCTGCACCGTCGGCGGGGTCGTTCGGGTTCAGCCCGTGCTTGCGTTCCCAGGCATCCGGCATGCCGTCGTGGTCCGTGTCCACCGGTGCGGGCAGGGAGCGCAACTCGGGCCAGCCGCCCACGGCCGACTGCGAGTCAATCAGTCCCTTGCCGCCGCCGCCATAGGTCTCGCCATAGGTGGCGGTGCCCGTGCGGATCTCCTTGACCACGCGCTCATCCACGGAATCCCGATGGAGCGAACAACCGACTTCCTTGAGCACCTTGCGATAGGCACGCTCGGCAGACTGGGTTTTCACGGGTGCCACGATATAGGGCGCATCGACCCGGAGTGTCTTTTCGGTGGCCTCCCCATCGGGCGCGAAGTCGACGCCTTTCCAGTTGTCCCGCGTGACTTCGGGACAGCCCCACATGTAGTTGCCGTCCAGGTACATCTTTCCGCGCGGGTCCTTCTGCAGGAAGATGCGGTGCCGCACCTCCTCCGAGGTGGCCGGACCAAACTTGTAGTAATTGTTGATCCAGTTGCGCGGCCACAGTTCGCCGCCGTAGGCACTGTTGAAGCCCCAGTTGTAGATGACGTTGTTGCGGAAATCGAGCAGGCCCGAGTCCGCGTTGCCCGAGGCGCGCGGGTTGCGGCTGGAATGGTGCGCGAGCACATTGTGATGGAAGGACCCGCCCGGGCCGCCCCAGAGCCCGCCGTAGCCGTGGGAGCCCTTCTTGTGCAATGACTTGGTCAGGCTTTCGCTGACGAGACACCACTGCACGCTCAGGTTCGACGCTTTATTGATGGACAACGTTTCATCGATGCCCCAACTCACCGAGCAGTGGTCGACCATGATGTGGTCGCCGCCGCCGCCGAAGCCGTCCTGTTCCTTGTGTTTCTCGTCGCCGGGACGGAACCGCATATAGCGGATGATCATGTGCTGCGTGTCGAAGTTGAACTGGTAGTTCTTGACGCAGATGCCGTCGCCCGGCGCGGTCTGGCCCGCGATGGTCAGGTAGGGATTGCGCAGCTTCATTTCTTTTTCGAGCGGGATGGTGCCCGACACGCGGAACACGACGGTGCGCGGCTCATTGGCCTCGCAGGCCGCGCCGAAACTGCCCGGCCCGCTGTCATTCAGGTTGGTGACTTCATACACCTTGCCGCCGCGGCCGCCGATGCTGTACTTGCCAAAGCCTTCGGCGCCGGGAAACGCGGGTGCGCGGTTGGGCCGGAAATTGCGGAGCGTAACCATGGCCGGTCGTTTGCCGTACTCGACGTCACAGCGCCAGCCTTCGGGAAGTTTCACCTCGTCAAAGCGGCCCTCAATGGCTTCCACGCCCGGACCATAGACCTGCACCACCGTGTACTCGTGGGGCTCGATGCGCCCGGCAAACTGCACGTCCAGCACGCCCGACAGCCGCCAGCGGCCCGAAGTGACGGATTCGTGGAATTCGCCGTCCGTGATTGTGATTGCGGTGCGCGCATCGGTCGTTTGCCAGGGCTCCTGCACCCAGGCACCCAGCGGCAGCTTCTGTGCCTTGAGGTCGGCGACGACCAACCGGCAGATTTCACGCGCGCCCTTTTCCTGCAGGTGGGTGTTGTCCGCGGCGCCGTCCGGGAAGTTGGGGGATTCCCCTTTTTCGAGGCGCATGAACAGGCCCTTGGCCTTGTCCGGACCCAGCGACTCCAGGCGGGCCTTGGTCAGTGCGGTGAGATCGATCAGCGGCACCTTCAAGTCCTGCGCGACCGCCCGCGCACCCTCGGGGTAGGCGCCAATAAAGTCCTTGAGTTTGCCGTCATCTGTCCACACGTTCCGGTTGATGGGTGTGAGGATCACGGGCACCGCGCCGCGTGCACGGGTGTCGTCCACGTAGGATTTTAGGAACTGCCGGTACGTGGTGGCCGGGTCGGTAAACCGCGCCGGCTCGTCCTTGGAATCATTGTGCCCAAATTGGATGAAGACATAGTCCCCTTTCTTGAGCGCATCCCGCACGGGAGCCCAGGAACCCTCCTCCATAAAACTTCTGGAACTGCGCCCGCCCTTCGCCTTGTCTTCGACCACCACCTTGCCGGGGTCGAAATAGTCTTGCAAGACCTGCGCCCAGCCCATGCGCGGATACCGATCCGGGGCGTTCGGCGCCGCCGTCGAGTCGCCGATGACATACAGGGTGACCGGACTCTTCTCTGCCGACGCGGTCAGAGCGGTCAAACACAGCATTGCCAGTGCACACGCCATTCGTCGCATGGGAAAGTTCCTCGGGTTGGACGCCGTTTGCGCAGAGCATGGTAGCACCTACGGGTGACTCACGGAAAATCGCACCGGAGGCAATGTGTTTGTCGAACCACGAAGGCACGTAGTTCACGAAGAAGACGAGAGGGGAAAGGAGCTTAACAAGAATGCACAAGATTCACGGGATTGGGCAGAAGGCCACGCGCTCTTAGTCCCGTCTATCCATGTCAGAAATGCTCCGCGTCGTGAACTTGGTTTCTTACTGGTTGCTGAACGAGTATGCGAAACAACAGCGGCCGGGAACGGAGTGCCCCGCGGCGGGGGTGAAATGCACCGCTATTACCGTGCAGAATAGGTGTGGACGCGCCGGATGGCGCATCCACAGGAGCAACGACCCCTTCATGGAACCCTCTGCCGACCCGCCCATCATCGCGCCCGCCCCGGCAAGACGGCGCACGTTCATGTTTCTGACAGGTGTGCCGCTCGTACTGATCGCGCTGGCCCTGACCTTCAATTACGTCCTCGTCACGGATTCCACAAAACTGTCCGGGCTGTATGACGTGCACCGCTATTTCGGGCCGCTCGCCTTTTACATGGACACCTGCATTCATTCGGGGCAGTTTCCCTTCTGGAACCCGCTGACTTATTGCGGCATGCCCTATGCAGCCAACCCGCAGATCTCGGCACTCTACCCGCCCAACCTGTTGCGCAGTCTGCTTACGTTTGCGCCAACACCCTACCGCACGCAGTTCGGTCTGGTGGTGCTGATGGGGCTGCACCTGTTGCTCGCCTTCGGCGGCACCTTGCTGCTCGCCCGGTCGCATCGCATCAGCCGGAGCGGCGCATGGACGGCGGCGCTGGCCTTCACGTTCAGCGCGCTGATGGTGCGGCGCGTGTGCGAGTACCATTTCGTCTACACGCTGAACTGGCTGCCGCTGCTGCTCTTCCTGATCAAGCAACTGCTGGACACACCCACCTGGCTTGGCAAGATTCGCTGGGGCGTTGCCGCCGGAGTCGTGTTCGGCATGGCCACACTGGGCGGTTTCTTCCAAATCGTCAACTATATGGGTGTCACGCTGGCGGCCTACGCGTTGCTATACCGGCTGCTGCGTCCGCGAACCGAGGCGGGACTGCGCGGCGGGCTGCTTGCCCGCGCATGGGTGTTGGACGGCGTGACGCTGGCATTGGTGGCGGCGGTGACGCTGCTCACTGCGGGGGCGCTGCTCTTTCCGGCCATGGAACTGGCCCAATACACGGGCCGCCAGCCGGGCGTGGCCGTGCCCATGTATTCCAACCTGTACAGCCGGCTCTGGCTTGGCATTGCCCAGGATGCCATTGTCTATCCGGGCATGAAGTACGATGCCGAGGCGCTGCGCGGTTCCGGCGTGGCGGCGTTGATTCTGGCCATCGCCGCGCTGTTCACGAGCCGCCGCCGCGAGGCGCTGCTGTTCGCGGGCGTGTATCTCGTGCTGCTCGACTGCAGTTTCGGCCCGCCGCTGCCCGTTTCCTGGCTGGTCAACAAACTGACGCCCTTTGCACCGTCGGCCTATTCGCGGGCCTACGACCTCGCGCTTCTGCCGCTGAGCCTGCTGGCGGGTCTGGGTGTGGACGGCCTCACCCGCAAACCGGGCGCGTGGTGGGCGTCGCTGCTGGAAACGATGCTGCTCACCGTGGTGGGGGGGACACTGATCCTTCTGCTGAGGAAGTGGATGCATCCGACGCACTACCTCGGCGTGTCGTCCTGGGTCGCCGCCGTGCCCGCGCTGGCGCTCGCGGTCATGGTGGCGGCGCGTGTATTTCCGCGTTTCGGAGGAATCACGGCGCTGCTGCCGCTGCTCGTTTTCCTGGAAACGTTGTGCTGGAACGCGGCCTATGTGCCCATGATGACCCGTCAGCGCATTCCGCCCATTGCCGCGCAGACCGCGTCCATGCCGCAGGACAACCACCGGCAGACGGACGCCAAGGCCAACCGCCAGCTTTTCCAGATGCGTTCCCTGATTAACGGTTACGACCCGTTGAATCTGCACCAGACTTGGGAGGCACTGTGTGATTCTGTGCTGGCAGGCAAGTACAGTCGTCTCGCCCGGCAGGACTCCCTGGCCGAGAACCAGCGCACCAACCTGCTGTTCAAACGAAGCTTCTGGCTCGCACGGCAATGGGTGAAAGGACCACTTCCGGGCAAGAGCGCGCTGTTCCCCACAGCCACCACGGTGTTTCTTCCCGACGCCGCGAATCTGGCCACAGCTCAAGTTGATGCCAGCACGTTGAAGAACAGCGGCGTCTCGGACAATGTCCGCGAAGAGTCCGTCATGACGCCGGCGTTGAGCGTGCCCGTGAAGGCTGGCGCCAAGGCGCGGAGGGAGTTGCTGTTGACGCTTCCGACCCGGTCGGACGGACGGCCTGCCGGGTCTGCGGGGGCTGTGCACAGCGTGCTGCGGCTGAGTTACCGCGGTTCCTGCGCTGGAAGCATTGAGACGCTGTTCAAAGACCGCGCCAGTGACCAGACGGAATTGGGCAAACGAATTCCTTTAAGCCCATCCGGCGGAACTGCGGTGGAACTGCCGTTGCCGGATTTTGCCTCCATGGATGTGTTGTTTACCATCGCCACGGCGGGAGGCACAGGGCTCGTTGAGATTACCGGGGCTGAACTTCTTTCCGACAACGACGACGAGGGTGGGTTGGTCAAGATTACCTCCCGCCGGGCAAACCGTGTCGATCTGGACACAGGCCCGACCAATGGTCCCCGAATCCTGGTCTGTCTTGACGCATGGTATCCCGGCTGGCATGCCTACGTGGATGACGCCGAAGCGCCGCTGCTGCGCGCGGACGACGGGTTCAAGGCCGTCGAGGTGTCGGCCGGCGCGCACCATGTTGCTTTTGTCTACCGCCCCGCGCAAGCCTTTGCAGGGACCGCCGTGTCGCTTGCCACGCTGGTCGCGGCCACGCTGCTGTTTTTCATGAAGCGCCGTGCAAATCGTTGACAGGCGTCTCTGAAGGGCGCTCCGTTTGGCCCGACGAACGGTTCTTCGGGCACCCTGAGAGAAAGGCTAGAATCGGTCGCGCTTGAGTCAGGGGTCAGGAATCGTATAATGAAGTTGTTGGTTTTACTGAACGAAAGGCCATCACAGCCGCATGAAAGAATGAGGAACGGTGAATAAAACAGTATTCAGCGGATTACTTCGACGGTTGGTGGACAATCTGGTCTGGGTGGCGCTTTCAGTGCCGATCTTTGTGAAGATCCTCGGGATTGGGCTGTTGACGACGTTGCTGTTTGGGGGGTTGGCCTTCTACCAGATTCGCATCGGCATGCTGCGCACGCACTACCAAATACACGGGGAGGCGGCGCTGTCCCTGGCAACGTCCCTTGCCGGACGCCTGGACCCGCTGGTCGCGAGAGGTGATTCCACCGGCATGAATGTGGAAGTGAACCGGACCATGGGCGAGTTTCCGGACGTGCGCTATATCGTGGTGCAAGACGCCAGGGGTGCAATCATTTCGCACGGGTTCACCTTCCCAAAAGAGGCGCCGGCCGACCTGCTCAAGAACGGCGGCGACCTCTGCGCCGCCTGCCATGCGGCGCTGGCGCCCACGGAAGTTCCGGCGAACCTGCTTGAGACAAGCCCCAACGCCCAGCTGTCCTCGGGGAACCTGCGGGCGTATGCCCGGCACGAGGGGCTGATTCTGGAGGTCAAGGTGCCCATTGACACCGGAGAATCGGGAACGGTGCGGCTGGGTGTGGGCGACAAGATTATCGCGCGGGAAATGAGTTCCATCATGCGTTCCATGGTGATCAGCCTGACGCTCTGCATGATTGTTGGGTTGTCTCTGGCCGGTTTCCTGGCATTTGTTCTGGTCCGGCCCATCCGGGACCTGGTGGGGGCGACCCAGCGCTTGCGTGACGGTGACTTTACGGTGCGGGCCAAGGTCTTCTCTCTCGATGAAATCGGGCAACTGGCGAAAGTGTTCAACCGGATGGCCGAGGGAATGGAGACCTACCGCCGGGCCGTCCAGGAGAAAGAGGCCGCCCGTCAGATGCTGATCGGAAAGATAGTTCGGGCGCAGGAGGAGGAAAGAAAACATGTTGCCCGCGAACTGCATGACCAGTTGGGGCAGATGCTGTCGAAGACCCTCCTGACCGTGGATTCATCCTGTGCCGCCTGCGAGAATAGACAGAGCCAATGCCCCGAAATTCGCAACGATATCCGGGAAATGATTGATGAAGTTCGCTTGTTAGCTTGGAATGTGCGTCCGGCAATTTTGGACGACTATGGCTTGAACCGCGCCTTGGAGCAGTACATCGGAGAAACCGCCAAGCGGGTGGCTTTCTCCCTGGACTATCAGAGCGCGCTGCCTCCCGAAGCGGAACGCTTTGCCAGTCCGGAAGTTGAGGCGACGCTGTATCGCATTACGCAGGAAGCCATTACGAACATTATCCGGCACGCCGGCGCCACCGAGGTGAGCGTCATTCTGATGTGCCGCGAAAATGAAATAGTGCTTCTTGTCGAAGATAACGGCGTTGGATTTGACATGCAGAAAGGTGAATCGGCCCGCTCTCTTGGACTTATGGGCATGCGAGAGCGCACCGCGCTCGTCGGCGGCGAGATCAAGATCGATTCGGAAGTTGGAAAAGGGACCACTGTTCGTGTGAGAATACCGTTAAAATCTGGAGAGGACTCGGGGCTCCAAACAGGATCGGAACACGATGGCAATACGAATTCTGCTGGCAGATGATCATGCGGTCTTCCGCAGTGGCTTGCGGGCGCTTCTTGAGCGTGAAATGGACCTTACAGTGGTCGGTGAGACCGGAACCGGCCCGGAAACGCTCAAGGCGCTGGAAGCCACCAAGGTGGACGTATTGCTGCTCGACATCAACATGCCCGGGCTGTCCGGAAACCGCGTGGCCGAGCTGGCCCTTCAGGACAAGCCCTCTCTGGCCATTGTGGTGCTGACCATGCATGAGGACGAGTACTATCTTCAGGAACTGCTGCGCATAGGCGTCAGGGGGTATGTGCTCAAGAAATCGACCGGCACCGAGGTCACCCAGGCCATTCGGGCGGTCTACCGGGGCAACAGCTACATCGATCCCGCGCTGGCCGGTCTGGTGATTTCCCCCTACGTGGGGCGCACCACGGCAAAGAAACAAAGCCGTCTCGACCTGCTAACCCAGCGGGAGCAGGAAGTGTTGGAGTTGCTGGTCTACGGCCATACGAATGCCGAAGTCGCAGAGAAACTGCACATCTCCGACCGTACCGTTGAAACGCACCGGACCAATATCACAGGCAAACTGGGACTCAAGAGCCGCGCCGATCTGGTGCGTTTTGC
Source organism: Candidatus Hydrogenedentota bacterium (assembly GCA_903822375.1). Lineage (GTDB taxonomy): Bacteria > Hydrogenedentota > Hydrogenedentia > Hydrogenedentales > CAITNO01 > CAITNO01. The sequence goes on along the minus strand of CAIJOU010000649.1, from coordinate 6,425 downwards.
CATCGACAACGGACTGTTGAAGATGGAATAGCCTGCGCTCATTCCCCACCGCCCCCCCCAAGACATACCTGACAGATAGCTTGGCTTTTCGTTCTTTTGTCCTTTTGGGATGGGGGCATCCGTATTTTTCCCGTACCATTCTCTCCCAAAACCGCAGTTTTTCACTGATGTAATTCCCGATTCTTTCCGTAAAATTAAGGAGGTTGTAAGTTTTAACCGGGATTTACTACGTGGAAAACAGCACATTCGACAGAAGACAGTTTCTATGCCGGGCGGGTGCGGTCGGACTTGCGGGTCTGTCGCTGGCACAACCCGCCCTCGCGGCCACGGATATCGCCGAAGGCTATGGCGTGCTTGTGGACACCACCGAGTGTATCGGTTGCCGCAAGTGCGAATACGCCTGTGCAAAATCCAACGAGCTGAGTGACCTGCCCTTGGAGGGATTTGAGGACCGGTCGGTATTTAACGAGCCGCGGCGGATGACGGCGGACGCCTATACGGTGGTCAACCGGTACGATGATACCGCACATCCGGAGCGCCCGACCTTTATCAAGGTCCAGTGCATGCATTGCCTGAAACCCGCATGCGCCTCCGCCTGTTTGGTGGGTGCCCTCCGCCCGCAGTCAAACGGAGCGGTGACATACGACCCTTGGAAATGCATGGGATGCCGTTACTGCATGGTGGCGTGTCCCTTCCAGGTGCCGGCCTACGAGTATGACCATGCGCTCACGCCGAAAGTGAGCAAATGTTCGTTTTGCTTCGAGCGGGTGTCCAAGGGCGGCAAAGCGCCGGCCTGCGTTGATATCTGTCCGCCCATGTGTCTCACTTTTGCCAAACGGAGCGAACTGCTGACTTTGGCGCGCGAAAAAGTGAAAGCCCACCCGGAACAGTATCTGGATCACGTGTACGGCGAACATGAACTGGGGGGGACCTCCTGGCTCTATCTGACCAGCCGCCCCGTTACCGAACTGGGGTTGATGGAATTCGGGGAGAAACCCATTCCCGAGTACACCGAACCCCTCCAGCACGGCATCTTCAAGCACGGCGTACCTCCCATGCTCCTGTTCGGACTGCTGGCGGTGGCCACGAAAACGTTCCACCACAAGGAGGATGAATGAGCGTTCCCTCACATCCCGTTTCCCTGCGCAGGGGGCTGTTGACCCCTGGCGTGGCTGTTCTGTCATGCATCGCGCTGACCGGCCTCGTGGTCGCGGTCTACCGTTTTGTTTTCGGTCTGGGCGCCGTCACTAACCTCACCAACCAATATCCCTGGGGGCTCTGGATTGGCGTGGACGTCGCATCCGGCGTCGCGCTTGCCGCGGGTGGGTTCACCTCCGCCGCCGTTGCGCACGTTTTCCATCGGCGCAAGTATGAAGTGCTCGTGCGTCCCGCCCTGTTGACGGCCATGCTCGGCTACACCTTTGCCGTGATCGGGCTGATGGCCGATCTGGGCCGTTATTACAACATTTGGCATCCGCTCCTTCCGTCCATGTGGCAGGGCAACTCTGTGCTCTTTGAAGTGGCCATGTGCGTCACGATCTACCTGAATGTGCTGTACATCGAATTCATGCCGATTGTCTGCGAACGCTTTATCGGCAGGGTGGGCCTGCCCGGACCGCTCAGGCTTCTCAACGGGCCCATTGATGTGATGCTGCGCATTGCCCGGGGCACGCTCTCAAAGATCATGTTCCTCTTCATAGCCGGGGGTGTCGTTCTGTCCTGCATGCACCAGTCCTCGCTCGGTTCGCTGCTGCTGATTGCCCCTTACAAGATGAGTCCGCTGTGGTACACGCCCATTATGCCCCTTATGTTCCTGCTGTCGGCTTTTGCGGCCGGGTTTGCGATGGTCGTCTTCGAGTCCCTGCTGGCTTCCTGGACCTTTGGAAGAAAGCCCGAGATGCCGGTGCTGTTCGCCTACAGCCGTTTCGTGGCGGTGTTCCTTGGCGTTTACGGCGTGGCCAGGATTTCGGACCTGATGATCCGCGAGGCATGGGGCGCCGCATTTGCCGGGGACGCGGCAAGTTACATGTTTCTGGCCGAAATTGGGCTTGGCATAGCGCTGCCTTTGGCAATGCTGTTTTCCACAAGGGTGCGACGGACGCCGGCGGGACTGCTCACGGCGTCCAGCCTCGTCGTATTCGGGGTGTTGCTGAACCGGATTAATGTTTTCCTTGTGGCCTTCAAACCTCCTTACGCGAAGGCTCCCTATTTCCCAAGCGTTCCTGAAATCCTCGTGACCGTCGGTCTTGTCGCCGGCCTGGTCCTGGCGTACCGCGTGTGCGTTACGGTCTTTCCGGTGTTGCCGGTCGAGGAGCACGCAACTGACGAGGCCGCCGAAACTGTGCAGCAGCGGTGCCCCGTCCAGGCAGAATCCTATGTTTCATAAGGTCCGTCTGACAATCATTCTTCTTGCACTGGCCCTTTGTGCGCCGGCTTTTCAGGGCCGTGCGGACTCGGGCGGCGCATCAATGTCGCAGAAGGCCGACACCGGCGGCGACTGTTCCCCCTGCCACCGGACCAGCAGTCCCAGCATGGACGACCTGCTTCCCAACAGCCAGTGCCGTCGGCCCCGCGCGCACGAGAATCTTCGCGAGGACGATGCGGCAGTTCCCGATGTCGTTACCATGGGCCAACTGACGGACATTTACGTGCCCGTCGTGTTTCCCCACGGGCTTCACGCCAAAATGGAAGCCATCGGCAACGGCTGCAGTGCATGCCACCACCACGGCGAAGAGGGGAAGATCGTCTCCTGCCGCACCTGCCATACCGAGTCCACGGACCCTGGAAATCTGCGGCAGCCCGGCCTCAAGGGCGCCTATCACCGCCAGTGCCTTGCCTGCCACCGCGAATGGAGCCACGACACGGCCTGCATCTTCTGCCATGCGAAACGCGGCGCGCTCGGCGAGGCTGCATCCAAGCCCGACCCGACGGACATCACAGGCAAGCTCCATCCCAACGTGACGGTCCCTGAAAAGAAAGTCTACCCCACCGAGGAACAGGAAGCGGGCTCGATGGTCACCTTCCACCACAAAGACCATGTTGATCTCTTCGGCAAGCGCTGCGTGGATTGCCACCAGAAGGAAAACTGCAGCCGCTGCCATGATTCCGCCGGCCCCCAGAAGCACGTCCGGCAGGATTCGCACGAGGACTGCGTCAAGTGCCACGACACTTCCGACAATTGCGCGAAGTGCCACAAGGACCACGAAGAGGGTCCCTTCGACCATGACAAGAGCACTCTCTTCATGCTCAAGGAATTCCACAAACAGGTTGCCTGCAAGCAGTGCCACACAGAAGGCAAGTTTGCAATAGGCAAGAAGAGTTGCAAGGACTGTCACGCGCCCGACTGGTTCTCCAAGGCCCCCAAGGAGTTTGACCACGCCAAGGCCGGGTTGGTCTTCAGCGAGGCCCACAAAGACAATGAGTGTGAGGCGTGCCATCCCAACGGTTTGGGTGAAGCCCCCGACTGCACGGCCTGCCATGACGACAAAGCGTATCCAAAAGACCTTCCGGGCCAACGGGTGCCCGAAGCGCCGGAGGCGGCCGATGGGAACAAATAGGGCCTGCGGGAACCCTGCATGAGCCGTGAGACGCCTCCGGTGGCGATACTGCGTGTTTTTACCGGATAGTCCTGCCGGAGAATCCACGGTTTCCACCGATGACGCCGCCCCCGCAAGAGAATACTATTATGACGGCAGTCTGTTTGGGATTACTTTCTGCGGCGGTTGTGTTACTATCTAGGAACTTTGAACATGCGCTTGAGCCCGAGGTGGGCCAAGACCAAAGGAGATTCGTCCATGATGAACAAGATGACGGTGTGCAGGGTTGCAGGATTGGCATTGGTGGTGGCGTTCGCTTTCACCGCTGCGGCGTTTGCCCAAGATGCCACGTATGTGGGCAACTCACAGTGCAAGATTTGCCACAACAAAAAGGAAGAGGGCGAACAGTGGACGAAGTGGAAAGCGGAAGCCCACTCCCAGGCATTCGCAAAACTTTCCAGTGATGAAGCCAAGGCGGTGGCCACAAAGGCCGGCGTGACGAAGCCGCCCGCAGAGGCGCCTGAATGCCTGCAGTGCCATGTCACGGCAGCCGACCCGGCCACGGGCAAATGCCCGGAGAAGATTCAGCCTGCGGACGGCGTGCAGTGCGAATCCTGCCATGGCCCGGCCTCGGCCCACACGGCGGAAGGCAAGAAGTTCAAGGGCGGCGACAAGACTGCCGAGCCCGCCAAGAAGATCTTGAAGTCGACGGCCGAAACCTGCAAGAAGTGCCACAACGAAAAGAACCCGACCGCGAAGGCTGGCGAAGCGTTTGACTTCGACAAGATGTGGGCGAAGATCAACCACAGCAATCCGGCGAAGGCAAAGAAATAAGTTTGGTCCGCAAAACTGTTCCAAACGTGGAATGCTCCAGGTAAAAGGAGCATTCCACGTGTTTTCTAATCAGGGAGGTATTCTGGACATGAAGAGACTTGCTGCTGTGCTGGTATTGTTGATGGCGCTCGCGGGATGCGGCGGCCAAGATGTCAAAGAAATCAAGGAAACCCGGACCACTGCGGCATCGCCGGAGGCGGCCACCCCGGCCATGCCGCCGGGGCATAACGCACAGATGCCCGGCATGGGCGGTGGCGCGATGCCTCCCGGACATCCAACAATCAGTCCGTACAAGTGGCAGCTTCCAGAAGGCTGGGCGGAAGCGCCTCCCACCTCCATGCGCATCGGAAACTTCAAGATTACGGCCAGCCCGGAAGCGGAATGCTATCTGACCGTGCTCAGCGGGGCGGCCGGAGGTGTTGACGCCAACGTAAACCGGTGGTGCCGCCAGATGGGCCAGCCCGAGTTGAAGCCCGAAGAAATTGCCGCACTTCCCAAGGTGGATGTGCTCGGCAAATCGGGTCCGGTGGTTGAGGTCACCGGCAGCTATACCGGCATGAGCGGACAGCAGTTTACAGACTATACCCTGCTGGGCGTTGTTGTTGCCCTGTCCGATCAGGCGCTCTTCGTGAAAATGACCGGCCCCAGTGCCGTTGTTAAGGCGGAGAAGGACCATTTCCTGGCGTTGTGCAAGTCGCTCACTGAGGTGGAGGCCGCGGGCAATGCCGGTGCTAAAGAAAATAAGTGATTTCCTCGCTTCCTACAAGCTCTCCTGCTTTCTCTTTCTGCTGCTTCTGCTGCTGACCTATCTCGGCACCGTCAGTCAGGTTGAGAACGGCCTCTATCAGAGCCAGTTGAAGTACTTTGAGTCTGTGTTCGTCGTGCATTGGGCCTTTGGAGTGGTGCCCATTCCCCTGCCCGGCGGATATCTCGTGATGACGCTCGCTTTTGCCAACCTGTTCTGGGGCGCCGTGGTGCGGGCCCGGCGCGGCTGGTCGAAAGTGGGTATTCTGGTCGCGCATACCGGCATTCTGATTATGCTCGGCGGGGCCTTCGTTTCCTATGCATACTCGGAATCGGGGCACATGTCCCTGTACGAGAATGAGTCCTCCGACGAGTTTGAGGCCTCTTATGAGTGGGAAATTGGTGTGGGCGAGGCGGCCACTGCCGGAACCGTCACGGAGTACATCATCCGCCAGTCCGACTTCGAAGGTCTTTCCGACGGCCGTGCGCGGACCTTCAAGTTCTCCAACCTTCCCTTTGACCTCAAGATAGCCGACTACATGCCCAATGCCGCGCCTTCGGTTGGCGGTGGGGCGGCCGTCCGGGCCGCGGGCAAACTCATGGTCCGGCCGCTAAGCCGTGAGCAGGAACAGAACATGGCCGGCGTCACCGTCAGTCTGGTGGAAAAGACGTCCGGCACCGTGCATGAGGCCCAGCTTTGGGCGGGCAACAACGGTCCCGTGACCGTGGAGGCCGCGGGCAAGCGATGGAACTGCGCACTGCGCAAACATCGCTGGAAACTTCCCTTCTCCATTAAACTGGACCGTTTCAACCACGAGTTGCATCCGCGCACCAACATGGCGCGCGAGTACTCCAGCTACGTCACCAAGACCGAGGACGGCCTGAGTCAGCAGGTTCGAATCACCATGAACGAGCCGCTGCGCCACCGCGGTTACACCTTCTACCAGTCCTCCTGGGGACCGCAGAACGGCGGACCCAAAGAGCGGCTCTACTCGGTCTTTGCGGTGGTGCGCAATCCGGCGGACCAGGTGCCCCTGTACGCCTGCCTGATCACCACGGTCGGCCTGGTCCTGCACTTCATGCAGCGGCTGCTGGCCTACCTCAGAAAAGAAAAGGCGAAAAAGTCATGAAGCGGCGGGTTATTTGTCTGACGCTGATACTTGCCGGGTTGCTGCTGGCCGGCGAGCGAGCCGGTGCGGCGGAAGCGGCGCAGTCACCACCCAAATGGGACGGGGAGACGCTGCGGCTCTTCTCCACGCTGCCCGTGCAGGACGAGGGACGTGTTAAACCGCTGGACACCTACGCGGCGTT
>CAIJOU010000648.1 GCA_903822375.1 Candidatus Hydrogenedentota bacterium | reverse complement strand
GGTGGTTGTCAATGTCGAAGTCGGGATCATCCTCCCACGTGGGGTGGCTTACATTCAGGGGCACAAACACCGCCCGCTGGCGGTATCGGGGCACCTGGTGCAAACGCGCCGCCAAGTGCATCCTGAATCTGGGAAAAGAGAGCTTCCCTTCAAATATGCACGTGCCGCCCACCTGCATGGGTGCCGTTTCGGTTTCCGCGTAGAGAAAGAACGCGTCCATTGGCGTCAGGCGCCGTTTCAGCTCGTTTTCCGACATTGCTATTTGCCTTCTGCAAGGTTGGAGCCTCAACCCGGTTGGGCTTCCACGAAACCCAACGACACAAACACCCATGAGCGATGCCTCGCGGAAAGACTGGTCTGCCGCCGTCGTCCAACGCGAAGCAGCACAGCCCCGAAGGATTTGTCAGGAACTGCAGTTCACGGCTTCTGCCGGGGCAGGGCTCTTTGCTCTAAGGAAATTCGCAAATCGCCGGTCTGTCTGCTGGATATGATTCCTCAGCCACGATATTTGGAAATTGTTTATCGAGTCGGCAATCTTGCCCACCGCGTCGTCCTCTTCCACCTCCAGAACAAACAAGTCCATCAAAGTCATGCGAAACTGGTGATGCTCCGACTTGTGCTGGGCAAATGCGGGATAGTTCTTTGCCGTCATGAGGCTCTCTTCCGCCGCAAAGTGGAATTCCACATAGTCCATCAGAAAGTCCAGCGTTCTGGAAATATGGCGCGTTTTCTGGCACGATGCGATGGCTGCGGACAGGGTGTTCAACTTTTCTATCCACACCTTGTGTTGTTCATCAATCGACTTCACTCCCACGGACAAGCTTTCATCCCACTCGATTTGCTGCACTGCCTATCTCCTCACTTGAATTACGACACCACCCGTTATGCGAAGAGCGCCCGTTCATATGAATCAGACACATCCCGAATGCTGCATGGGCCCCGGTGGGCAACAGGCGTTCCATGGGCACGCGATGCAATCTCCGGAAACGCCGAACTCACGCAGAATGCTTGCGCTTACGCAACGCAATCTTGGAGCAAATCCCATGCCACCCCCTGCAGACGGTGTAAAGCCCCGTCTTGAAAGGCCTTTCGGGGCCATGGGCAGGCTCAAAGGGATGTGCCTTTTGGTGCACCCGTTGGGCTTGCTCTCTGCTTATAGTGAAAATTAGGGGTGTTTTTTTGGGTGTGCCAATCTCATGGGCGTGCCATTATCGACACCTGTTTCTCACAGAGACGTACGCCGACCTGGCGGAAAGCCTGGGCTATGCCGATTCAGCGTGGAGGAGATCCCGTTCGAGGGCGGTCGCGGCTTCGGGACTTTCCAGGTCGAGCGCATCGCGACAGGGGCGGGCGGCGAAACCGGACCTCGAGTTCTGCAAGACACAGCGACTGACCTATGACGCGACCGTGAAGCCATCGACGCCCTGGAGGCCCCAGCGCACGATGGTGGGCTTGAGCAGAACGGCATCCATGAGTGTGTTTGCTTTCTGGTGTTGGTTTGCGCGAAGCGTCCAACGGTTCAGGCGACCCTGAGGCTCTCCGTCCTGAAAAGGCACCACACGACGCGGCCCTCGTGCAGGCCGGGGGGAAGGGTGTTTCGCGACGCCTCAGCGATGAGCCGCATGCCGGCGTCAATGACGCAAAGCACGCGGTCCACGCTTTCGATGACGCGGACCACGCGCCCGGGAACCTGGTTCTGGCGCGGCGCCTCCGCACCCCTATCCAAATCGGGCATGGGATGACTCGTGAGAAGGATATCCCTGGGGCTCAATACTGCGTTTATCTGCGTGCCGTTGGGCCGCGGGATAAAGGGTGTCTTGAACAGCTGGGCACGCTCCGCGGCGGCCGGCGCGCCCTGGCCGCCATCGTCCGAAAGCGGCCGGCAGTAGGTCACCGCACGCGCCTCGTCGGACCATTGCACCGCCATGCGCATCATGTTCACCATGCCGGCGGACATCAGGACCGGGAGTGCTGCGGGGTTGTCAAGAAGTCGCGTGTAGGCGTCACAGCCGACCGCCTGGCCGCCCTGAATGACCAGCAGCCGGTCCGTGAGCGCCAGGATGGATTCCATGCAGTGGCTTACCAGAAACACCCGGGTGCCGTAAGTTTCCGCGAAAGAGCGGACCAGTTCCGTGGCGCCCCGTTTCCGGTCGCCGTCCAGCCCGGTGAAGGGCTCGTCCAGCAGCAGCAGACGGGGCAGGGTGAGCAGCGCCCGGCCCAGCGCCACACAGCGCGCCTCGCCGCCCGAGAGCATGTGCGGGCGGTGCCGCAGCAGCCCGTCGAGCCGCAGCCCGCGCACGACGGCTCCATACAGGCCGGGCACCCCCCCTGCGGGCTTTGCGCCGTACGTGAGGTTCTGCGCCACGTTCAAGTGCGGGAACAGCCGGTTCTCCTGAAACACCACGCCGATGCGGCGTTTGTGCGCCGGGATGCAGGCCCCCGACGCGGAGTCGGCGAGGACGGTGTCCCCCAAAACAATGCGGCCGGCGCCGCGCTCCAGACCGGCCAGCAGCCGCAACAGGGTTGTCTTGCCCGCGCCCGAAGGACCGAAGATGCCGGTGATCGGCCCGGGGAAAGCCCCCCCGATGTCCACACAAAAGCCGGGGCGTCGGAAATGCACGTCGAACTCAAGCATCGTCGGACTCCTGCGCGTTCTGGTTGCGCCGTTTCAGCCGTGATTCCAGGATCCGGCTGAGGGCGATTGCCCCCAGGGACACCGCGATGGAAAGCGCCGCCAGCCGAAGCACGGCGTTTTCGGACCCGGGCACCTGCAGCTGCGAAAAGACGGCCAGCGGCAGCGTTTGGGTTTCTCCCCTTATATTGCCCGCGAAGGTGATGGTCGCCCCGAATTCGCCGAGGCTCCGGGCGAACGCCAGGGCGGCGCCGGCCAGAATGCCCGGTGCCGACAGCGGCAGTGTCACGGTGAGGAAACACCGCAGGGGCCCCGCGCCCAGCGTGCGCGAGGCCTCCTCCATGTTGCCGTCCACCATTTCCACCGCGACCTTTACGGAACGCACCATCAGCGGGAAAGCCATCACGATCGAGGCGAGCACCGCGCCCATCCACGTGAACGCAAACTGCCATCCGAACAGTTCAAACAGCATTTTTCCAAACACGCCGTTGCGGCCCAGCAGAAAGAGCAGCAGGCATCCCGTAACCACCGGCGGCAGCACCATGGGAAGGTACACCATCGCTTCAAGGACGCTCTTGCCCGGAAACTGTTTGCGGGCGAGCAGCCATCCGCAGGCAACGCCCGGAACCAGCAATATCCCCACGCACCAGAGTCCGACCTTGACGGACAGCCACAGCGCGGATATTTCCGGAGACGTCAAGCCGAAGTGCTCTTGTGCCATTGGCGGTTACTCCCTCTGTCCCGGGAGGAGAAACCCCTGCTTTGCAAGCAGCGCTCTTCCTTCGGGCTTCCCCAACAGGGCGATGAATTCGCGCGCCTGCGCTTTCGCGCCCCTGCACAGGGCGGCGCTGTACACGATGGGCTTGTGGGACGCTTCAGGAAATGCCGCCACAATGGTCACCCGCGATTCGACTGCGGCGTCGGTCCTGTACACAATCCCGGCATCGGTTTCTCCCGTGGCCACGAGGCGCAGGGTGGATCGAACGTCCGCGGAGGGGGCGAGGCGGGATTTCAGTCCGTCCCAGCAGTGCATCCATTCAAGGGACTCCCTGGCGTATTTTCCCGCAGGCACCGATTCCGGGTCACCCACGGCCAGGCGGCCTGGAAAGGCGGCAGCGAGGTCCGCGCCCGGAACAGGCGCAAACGTGAAGGGTTTGTTCGCCGGGGCGATGAGCACAAGCACATTGCCGGCAAAATCGCTGCGTGACCCTTTCACGAGAAGCTCTTTCTTGTCGAGATAGTCCATCCAGGCGCCATCGACGGCAATGAATACATCTGCCTCGGCGCCCGACTCAATCTGCTTTGCCAGCGTGGCGCTCGATGCAAAGGACAGTTTCGTGCGCGTCCTGCCGGCACGGTCAAAACTCTCCGACAACGCGGTCACCACCTCTGTCATGCTTGCGGCGGCAAACACGGTCAGCGATGCGGGTTCCTTATCCTGGGCGGCCGCGCCGGGGGGTGTTGCCGTTCCCATCGCGGACACAGTCAAAACCGCCAGCAGGCACAGTGTCTTTACGGATTGAGTCTGCATGTCATCGCTCCGTCTGTTTCTTTGCTTCGGGGGCGGGCGCGGCGGCTTTGGCTTTCGCCGCCTCCTCATCGATTTTCTTCAGAAAGATCTCGGGGTCTTTGTCAAACTTTGCCTTGCAGCCGGCACAGCAGCGCTTAATCTCCCGGTCCCTGTACGTGAAGGTGATGGGCTCCCCCATTTCTCCCAGTTTCTTTCCCGAAACAATGCACTTGTCCAGCGGATAGGGCTTTATGGCCGGCTTGGTGTCGGCTGCGAGAACGGCGCCCGAAAATGCCATACACAGCACAATCACCGTCGGCGGGACAAAGAACCTGCCGTTTGCCGTGCGCATGAGAACACTCCTTCTCGGTTGTGCCGGAAAACCGGCGTTTAAACGGGGTGGCGCGTCAGTCCTGAAAGACCGGCATCGCAATGTTCGCCGCATTGACGGGGTAGACACCGGGATACCTGACAAACTCGACGTGTCCGTCAAGATAGGCGACATTGCACCCGCCGGGAATGTGGTTGAAATTGTCCAAGTTAATGCTGCTCGCGATGTCCCAGGTCGTCGGTATGGTTGAGGCGGCCTTTGTCGAGGCGGCGGGGTTGTTGATGTCGGTGATCAGGAACCGCTCAATGCCCACGCGCAGCCGGTAGATGCTGTTGGCGTTGTTCATGCCGGGCGGCACGTCCTGATCGAGGTTGTACGTACCCTCCTTGAACTTGTCATTCACGGCCGTCCCCGTCATCGAGTTCGGCTTGAGGACGGCCATGACCATCGCGTGCATGTCCTGCACTTTCTGGACCAGGTAACCGAGATAAATGTAGCAGCCGTCTGTGAACCGGCTTGGGTCGACCGCCCCCGCGCCGTTGCGCCACAACCCGTCTTTCGCCAGGTATTGGGATTCACGTTCGGCGGACGGGCAGACCCATACGTTCATGTCGGAAAGGTACTCGGGGTACACCGCCTTCTCATCCCAGAGCAACATCCAGGGCATGGCCGACATGCTCATGCCTGAACCCGTCTTGTACCTGTGCGTCAGCGGCGGCATCGAGCCCTTGGATTCTCCCGCGTACATCGACAGCACGAGACCGAACTGTTTCAAATTGTTCTCGCAACTCGCGCGCCGTGCACCCTCCCGCGCACGGGCCAGCGCCGGTAGCAGCATGGCCGCCAGAATGCCAATGACGGCGATGACCACCAGCAATTCAATGAGCGTAAACCCCGCCGCTCTGTTCCTTTGCACTTTGATGACGTTCATGGCCAGTTTCCTTTCGGTGATGCGGCTCATGTCTCAAGCCGCCCCCATTCGCAACATCCGTGCCAAGGATCGGCAGCAGGGACGGGTGAGGCGCAAGGACTTGCCCGCAAAGGAGATGCCGCACTTTGGAACTTCGCACCGTTGCGAATGTCCTGGGAAGGATTCTTCCGCAGCCTTTGCGCCCCGGTGCCACAGCGGCGGGGTTATCCCACGGGGGTGAAACGAGTTACCCGAAACGCTTCGGCGGTTTCCATGGAAAAAGGAAAAGTGAAAGAATTGTCCGGACCGCAGGGGGCCTTTGCCTGTAAGAAAGGCGGGACGCACAAAAGTCTGGACCTGTCCCCGTTTTCGCTCTGCCTGACGCCGCAGACCTGCGAAGGGGAAGGTGAAAGAACTGCCGTCGAGCGGACATCCCATCGTCGCATTCTCATGGAACTTTTCCTGTGCACCCAATCTGGCACAGACATTGCTAATCACAACGCGAAGACAGAGATGCCTGAAGTGTATCTTCAGAAAGTGACAGGTTGCGGCATGCTTGAAAACAGACCGTGCATTCAGAAGGCAACGCCCGAGGACGTGCCAGTGCTCTATCGGCTCATCAACGAACTCGCCGACTACGAAAATCTTTCCCATGCCGTGGCTGCGCGCGAGGCCGATATCCGCGGCGCGCTCTTCGGCACATCCGCCGTGCTGAACGCGCTTGTCGCCCGGGTCGGGCCGGAGGTCGCCGGGTTTGCAACGTATTACTGGACCTTTTCGACATTTCGCGGAAAGACAGGACTTTATATAGAAGACCTTTTTGTGCGGACAAGCGCCCGAGGGCAGGGCGTGGGACGCGCATTGATGGAGGCACTGGCGGTTGAGGCCGTAGACCGGGGATGCGGACACATGTCCTGGTCGGTGCTCGGCTGGAACAGGACCGCAATAGACTTCTACCGTTCCCTGGGGGCCTCCCCCGTTTCGGAGTGGCTGACTTTCCGGATCGCCGATGACCCGCTGAGCGTTCTGGCCGACAAGAACAGCGGGGCGCACAACCCGGCGGGTAATTGAAGTATTCGACGTTTGCGCCTTTCTTACAACCGCACAGCGCCCACAGAAGCGAAGCGCTTAACATACATTCCCGTAAGGACCATTCGTGGAACATACCAATCGGAACATAAAAAGCGACACCTGCCTGGCCGAATCACCGGAACGGGAACTGGCCGCCCTCTATTCCATAGCCCGGCTGCTGAGTGATCATTCAGGTCAGGTGGAGATGCTGTCGGAGGTGCTGGGCATTCTGGACCGTGAACTGGAATTGACGCG
>CAIJOU010000647.1 GCA_903822375.1 Candidatus Hydrogenedentota bacterium | reverse complement strand
GGTGCCCGCGAAATCGCGGCCGCGGAAGGCTTCCAGCGCAGCAAAGGTGGTGCCGCCCTTGGAGGTCACCTTTTCCCGGAGCGTTGCGGCGGGCTCACCCGACTCGGCCAGCAGGCGTCCCGCGCCGAGCGCGGTTTGGACGGCCAGCTTTTCCGCGACGGCGGGATCAAGCCCCTCGGTCACGGCGGCGTTGACAAGGCATTCGACCAGGTAGAAGAAATAGGCGGGACCGCTGCCGCTCAGCGCGGTGACTGCGTCCAGGTCCGCTTCGGCGACGATTTCGGCCACGCCCACGGCCTCGAACATGGTGCGCGCGGCGTCCGCATCGTCCGCGTCGCAGCCGGGCCCCGGGGCGATGCCCGCGGCGCCGGCGCCCACCATGGCGGGGGTGTTGGGCATCACACGGATGACACGCGCCTGCTCGCCCAGCACGGAACGCATGGCGGCGATGGACACGCCCGCCATGATAGAAACTACCCGCGCGCCGGGCTTCAACGCCCCCGCGAGCGGGGCCGCCGCCTCGCGCCACATCTGTGGCTTCACTGCCAGCACGAGCGTGTCCGCTGCCGCCGCAAGTTCCAGTGCCGTGGCCGCCACGCGCGCGCCGAGCCCCGCCGCCTGCGCGGCGCGACCCGCATCGGGGTCGTGGGCCATGACGGCCTCCGGGGCGAGCACGCCCCGTGCAATAAGCCCGGATGCAATGGCGGAACCCATATTGCCGAAGCCGAGAAAACCCACCGTGCCCAATCCCTTGGCCATGTCCGTCTACTCCTTTGCCGTTGCGAGGTCCCGGATTACGGCGATTTCATCGCATCCGGGATACAGTCGGCAGCGTATGCAGTCCTTAAACACCTTGTACGGCAGTTCGTTGCGGTCCACCACGCGAAAGCCGTTCTTTTCGAAAAATTCGGGCAACCGCGTCAGTGCGTATACCCGGGCGATGTCCAGCAGTTCGGCCTCGGCAACCACCGTCTCCACCAGCCGTCGGCCCACGCCGTGCCCGCGCAGGTCCTTGCGAACCACCAGCGAACGCACCTCGGCGAGGTCGACCATGTCGATGTGCAGGGCGACCAGGCCGCCCAGCCCTTTCTTGTCGACATAGACATAGAAATCCCTGACGTTCTCATAGAGTTCCGGCAGTTGCCGTGCAAGCACCTGCTCCTCGGCTGCCGCCTCGTCCAGAAGCTGTTTCATGGAAACGACTTCTGTCAGTTTTGGTTTGCGCACCATGTTCATGATGGGCCTAGTGTAGCACGGCGGCGGCGGAACGCGCGAAAAGGCCGGGGGCTTGTCTACCGTCCGTCATCGCCTGCAGGATCCGCCTGTGCGGCGCAAACCCGGTCGCCCAGCGCTTCGGCAACGGGGTCAAAGCCGGGGTCGTGAAAACCGAGATGGGCGTGGCGCCGCCAGCCTTCGGCATGGCTGAAACGGCCCGACCAGCGCGCCGCCTCGCGGCACATTTCCTCCATTGTCACCAGGTAACTGTCCAGCCCCTGGCTCGCGTCGAGCCATTCCTTCTGGCTGCGGTGGCAGGCCAGTGCGGCGCGCTTGCGCGCCATGACCGATGCCACATCGACGCAGAAGTCCGGCCGGACCGGCCGGCCGAAAGCGTCGCCCAGCCCGTAGGGCAGGGCGTGATACAGGGCCACCTCGCCGGCGATCGGGGCCGTTTCGGGGTCGGTGATGAAGTTGCGCATGCCCCGTGAAAACGCGGCCGTCACGGCAAGCCGGGCCGTGATCATGTGGTCTTCCATGTAGTCGGCCGGGGACTGGGTGAGGAGGACCGTGGGGCGCACTTCGCGCATCACCGCCGCAAGCTGGCGCAGCAGCGGCACGCTGTAAGTGATTTCCAGATCGTTGACCAGCGGCGGATGCAGCGTGGCGCCCATCGCGGCGGCCGCCTCCTGCGCCTCGCCGAAGCGCCGCGCGACGGTCGTCGGCCCGTCCTCCACGGCGCTCCCGCAGTTGCCGTTGGCCACGTTCATCACATGCAGTTCATAACCGCAGGCGCCGAGCAGCATGAGCGTGCCCGACATCATGAACTCGATGTCGTCCGGATGCGCCGCCACCGCAAATGCAATCGATTGTCCCATAAACGAGAATCCTTCCGGCGGCCCCGCCGCCTTTCGACTTTGTCAGCACATATATTATATTCTACCGATTCAACCCATGAACAGGGACATTTTCACGCCTGTCCCAAATGAGGCCAACATGAGCAAGACGGCGATCATCAATTATCTTTGCGGCCACGGCATCGTTGCGATAGTGCGCGCCGACGGCGGCGGCGACGACCTGGTTCGCGTGGTCGAGGCGGTCATGGAGGGCGGCGTGCGCTGCATCGAGGTGACCATGACCACGCCCGGCGCGCTCCAGTGCATCGAGACCGCCTCGGCGAAGCTGGCCGGGGCCGACGTGTGCATAGGGGTGGGCACCGTGCTCGACGCGGAGACGGCACGGTTGGCGCTTCTTGCCGGCGCGCAGTACGTGGTGAGTCCGGTGACGGTGCCGGAGGTGATTGCCATGGCGCACCGCTACGGCAGACCCTGCCTGCCGGGCGCGTGGACGCCGACGGAGATCTTCCGCGCCTGGGAACTGGGCGGCGACATCATCAAGGTGTTTCCCGCGACGGTCGGCGGGCTGGAATACATCAAGGCGGTGCGCGCGCCGCTGCCGCAGATTCCGCTGTGCCCGACCGGCGGCGTGGACCTGGACAATCTCGCCGATTTCGTGAA
This sequence comes from Candidatus Hydrogenedentota bacterium, assembly GCA_903822375.1. Classification (GTDB taxonomy): domain Bacteria; phylum Hydrogenedentota; class Hydrogenedentia; order Hydrogenedentales; family CAITNO01; genus CAITNO01. The sequence continues at coordinate 3,132 of CAIJOU010000647.1, read as the reverse complement.
CGCGGGCGTGGTCGCCATCGGTGTCGGCAGCAACCTGGTGAGCAAGAAGCTGGTGCAGGCCCGCGACTTCGCGGGGCTGACCGAAAATGCGCGGCGCTACGCCGAGGCGTTCGCGCAGGCCCGAAGCGAAAAAGTGACCGCGTAGGACCGAAAAGGGACCGGGAAGGGCCCTGTTGCCGAAGACGGCGACCACTGGCGGGTCCGCAGGGTGCCGCGAGTAGGGTGTGCGCAGCGAAGCGGAGCGCACCAATTCCGTCATTCCCGCGAAGGCGGGAATCCAGTGTGTCGCGCGTGTCGCCTGCGCATGAGCCTGGATTCCCGCCTTCGCGGGAATGACGGGGAGCCTTCGGGGGAATGACGGAAAGACGGGCATTCTCGGGAACCATGGCCCGTACCTTTCGCGTTGCTTCACCCATCCCAGGAGCGGTATTCTGCGGCCCTGTAAACCAATACCCATGGGTGGCCGCAATGAAACTCTTCCTTCATATTCTCACCGTGTCCTTAGCCGTGTTCGCGGTATTAAATCCAGACGGGTCCGCTGCCGAGAAACCCGGGCTCGAAACGGTCATCATCGTCTACAAGACGCACTTCGACATCGGCTACACGGCGATGGCCCGCGATGTGGTGCATGAGTACCGCACGGAAATGGCGGACCGGGTGCTGGACGCGATTGCGCTGAACAGCAGGCAGCCCAAGGAACAGCAGTTCGTGTGGACGCTGTCGGGCTGGCCAATGCAGCAGATCTTGTGGGAGGGGCAGACGCCGGAGCGGCGGCAGAAACTGGAGCAGGCGCTGCGCGACGGCAATCTCGCGGTGCACGCGTTCCCGTTCACGACGCAAACCGAAACGGCGGAGTTGGAGGACCTGGTGCGCGGGCTGGGCATCTCTTCGGCGCTGAACAGGAAGTTCGGTCTGCCGCTGTCCACCGGCGCGAAGATGTCCGACGTGCCGGGGCAGTCCTGGATCTTTCCGACGCTCTTCGCGCACGCGGGCATCAAGTTCTACCACATGGGCGGGCCGCTGGTGAACATGAGCTTTAACCTGCCGCTCATGTTCTGGTGGGAGGGGCCGGACGGTTCGCGGCTGCTGACGCTCTACAACAACGGCTACGGCAGCGACCCGATGCCGCCGGACAACTGGCCATACAAGACCTGGGTGCAAATCAGCATGACGGGCGACAACCAGGGTCCGCCCGACCCGGAAACGGTCAAGCGCGACATCGCCTTCTATGCGAAGCGCGGCATCAAGGCGCAGGTGGGCAGGCTCGACGACTTTGCCGAACTGATTTTGAAAGAGGACTTGAGCGGCCTGCCCGTGGTGCGCACCGACATCCCCGACCCGTGGATTTACGGACTGACGAGCATGCCGGAGGCCTGCAAGACCGCGCACAACATGCGCCCTGAAATCGGCGCGCTGGACCAGTTGACCACCCTCGAAAAATGCTGGGGCCTCTTCCGGCCCGCATTGGGCGGCAGCATTGCCGAGGCGTACACGCAGAGCCTGCTGTTCAGCGAGCACACCTTTGGGCTGGCCAACCAGCACTACATCACGACACCCTACGGCGACGCATGGGAGAAGTTGTGGCGGCAGGGGCTGCCGCCGCACTTCAAGCTTATGGAGGAGTCGTGGCGGGAAAAGTCGGGCCGGGTGAAGGAGGCGGCGCGGCTCGTGGCCGAGCCGTATGAGGACGCCCTGCGCACGCTGGCGGACGCGGTCAATGTGTCCGGACCGCGCATTGTGGTGTACAACCCGCTGGCTTGGCCGCGCGACGGCGAGGTCACGCTGAACGTGTTCCACCTGCCCGAGGGGACCTCGCTTAAACCGATCGGCGGCGGCCCGCTCATCCCCATGGCGCACGAGGGACCGGGCATGGAAACACCCTACCGCGTCATCCGCTTCGTCGCCAGGGACGTGCCACCCATGGGCTACCGCACCTACGAGGTCTCCAAGGAAAAGCCCGAAGCCCTTACGCTCACCGCGGACGCGCAGAGCGGCGTTATCGAGAGTCCCTTCTTCAAGGCAACGCTCGACTCCCGGCGCGGCTGTATTGCCAGCCTGATCGACAAGCGCAGCGGTCGTGAACTGGTGGACCCGGACGCGCCGCAGGGCTTTGGCCAGTATTTGTACGAACGCTTCGGCCGCAAGGAGCTGGTTGACTGGACCAAGGAATCGCTCTATCCCCAGTACGAGGCGCACAAGCAGATGTTCTCGGCCTACAACATGCCCGAGGACAGCCACTACGTCGGTGCACATCCCGGGAACATGACGATCGACGTGAAGGTCTCACCCATCGACGTGACCGCCGTCATGACCGGCACGATTCCCGGACCCGGCCAACCGCAGGAGGTCTCCTTGCGCCTGACACTGTCCGGCGAGATGCCTGTGGCCGACCTGGAAGTGGGCTGGCAGAAGCAGCCCGACACCTGGCCCGAGGCGGGATGGATTTGCCTGCCCTTCAAGGCCGACCACCCGAAGTTCCGCCTGGGCCGCCTGGGCGCGGACCTCGACCCCGTGGAGGACATGACACTCGACTACGCCAACTACCACTGGTCCTGGATCAATACCGGCGTGGCGGTGTACGACGGCGACACCGGCGCGGGCGTTGTGGTGTGCCCGCAGGATTCGCCGCTGGTGAGCCTGGGCGAGCCGGGAGAATACAAGTTCGACAAGCATTACACGCCCGCGCATCCCTACGTCTACGTCAACCTCTACAACAACCACTGGCGGACCAACTACGCGGCATGGATAGGCGACGGACGCCGCATGACCTCGCGGGTGCGCATCTGGGCCTTCAATAAGTTCAATTCCGAAGCGGCCCTTTATTCGCCCGCCATGGAGGCCCGCGTGCCGCTCGCCGCGGCCCGGACGACGGCGCGCCCCGGCAAATTGCCGCCCGCACAGGCGGGCGTCACGCTGTCGCGCAAGGGCGTGGCCGTCACGGCCTTCGGCCCCAACCCCGACGGCGCGGGCACGGTGCTGCGCGTGTGGGAGCAGGGTGGCGTGACCGGCGACCTGACCGTGACGCTTCCGTCCGGCATGGCGGCCATCCAGGCGCATCCCGTCACGTTGCGCGGAGAGCCTTTGCCAAGTCAGGCGGCGATACCGATTACCGACAGAAGTTTCAGCTTCCCG
>CAIJOU010000646.1 GCA_903822375.1 Candidatus Hydrogenedentota bacterium | reverse complement strand
GGTTCGGGGCACCCGCGATGAACTCAAGGAGCGCATACCCGGCCTCGCCGGGTTGTCGGGCGTGTGCGCCGCGTTCATGATATTTCTCCTGTGCTTCTTTGCATGGTCCGGCAAAACGCCCATCCTGTTTGCCGTGTCCATCATCTTCCTGGCTCTGGGCTATTTCCTGTACCATCTGGTCTCCACACGCGCCCGCATTCTCGAAATGACCAGGCGTGTGGCCCAGATTCAGGCGGACTTGGACGGGATGGATGCGGCGGAAAAGGGCCTGTCGCCCGTCGAACTGCTTCTCAAGCGTGCCGAGTGCCCCACCCTGCGCGAACTCGAGGGGCGCTATGACCGCTACCGCGAGGCCAACGCGGCGCTCAACGCTGCCGTAAGCGATCTGGAACGCCAGAAAATCGTCGCGCGCGACAGTGAGGAGCGCGTCCCCAAACTTTACGAGCGGTTGGTTGCCGCATTCCAGCGGCTGGACGAAACGCTTCGGAATGAGGAGGACGTGCATAACGCCGTTGGCCGGGTCATGGCCCGCCACCAGGAATACCGCGACGCCAAGCGGCGCATGGCCGACCTGCGCGGCACGATGCAGTCCGCCATTGAGCGCCGGCGCGAATTGCGCGAGGCGTTGGAAACGACGCAGGACGCACTTGCGCTGGTCGAGGCAAAGATACGGGGCGTCATGCGAGAGGGCGGGTTTGCCGAGGAGCAGGGGATGCCCGACACGCTGGCCGCGCTGCGCGCCTACGGCGAATACACGGCCCAGCGGCAGGCCCGCATCAGCCGGATGGGATTGCTGCGAGAACAGGCGGATTCCGCGCAGAACCTGCTTATGGAGGAGCGCGCCGAGGAACTGAGCCGGCGCAGGCGCCTGGACGAACTGTTGGAGACTGCGGGCGCGGCAACCGTGGAGGAGTGGCAGGAACGCACCGAGAAAGCGCGTGAATACCGAAGCCTGCAGGAAACTCGCGTGGCGCTGGAGGAGCAACTGGCCGGGCTGCTGGAGGGCGGCACGCTCGCCGACCTGCGCCGTGCCGCCATTGAGGCCGAGGCCGGGGCTCCGGAGGACACGCTGGAAACGCTTGAGGCCGACCTGGCCCGGGTCACCGCCGAGACCGAGGTGCTCCGCCAGGAAATGCATGCGCTGGCGCTGGCCGCGGCCGAGAAGGGGTCGGGATACCGGCCGCTCAGCGAGATCGAAGAGGACCGTGCCGCGGTTGAGGCGGTGGTTCAGGCATTGGGGAGGGAATTTGAGGCCGCCGCGCAGGCGCTTGCGGTCATCGAGGATGTTGCCGTGTCGCGGCATGCGCGCATTGCACCCATAGTGGCCCGCGAGGCGGCGGCCTGTCTGCATCATGTCACCGGCGGTGTTCATGGCGACCTGGTTATCGGACCCGACTTTCGCATCAGTCTGAGGACGGCCGGGCCGTCCTCCTCGGAGAAGAACCTGAGCAAGGGCGCACTCGACCAACTATACTTGTCCCTGCGCATAGCCCTCGTGCGGTTCCTTTGCGACGATTGCGAGGCCGTGCCCATGCTGTTCGACGATCCCTTTGCCAACTATGACGACCAGCGGCTGCGCGCGGCCATGGAACTGCTGCGCGACATTGGGGAACGGCATCAGGTGCTGCTCTTTACCTGCCGCGAGGACGTGGCCGCCGTGGCCGCGGAACTTGGCGCACCGGTGTTGGCACTGTAACCGGGAAGTGCGGGACCGGTCCCGCCGCCGACTGGAATAACACAACCCCTGCGCAGGTTAACAAGGCGCTTTTCACAACCCCCTACAGGACGGTATACTCTCGTCCGTGGTCCGCCGCAAAAGGGGTACCGTAAACGAAGGAGACAGAACATGCAGCTCAATCCCGAGATTTTCCGCGAGTATGACATCCGTGGCATTGTGGACCGTGACCTGGACGAGTCCATCATGGAACTGCTGGGCAAGGCCTATGTCGCGTACATGCGCGGTAAACGAAAAGTCAACACGGTGGTTATAGGCCGCGACGGCCGGCTTTCGGGCAAGGCCTTTGCCAATGCCCTTATTGACGGAGTTACCTCTTGCGGCATGAACGTCATCGACATTGGCGAGGTGCCGACCCCCGTGCTCTACTATGCGATGCAGACGCTCAAGGTGGACGGGGGGCTCATGCTCACAGCCAGCCACAATCCCAAGGAGTACAACGGGATGAAGGTCGGCGTGGGCAAGACGACGATTTACGGCGAGGAGATTCAAAAGCTGGGCAGGATTGCGGCGAAGGGCGTGTTTCCCAAGGCCAAAGGCCCGGTGACCATTACCCGGATGGACATCGTGCCGAAATACGCGGCAACGGTGAAGCGAATCATCAAGCTCAAGCGCCCGCTCAAGATTGTGGTCGATGCGGCCAACGGTGTCGGCGGTGTGGTCGCAGTGCCCATCTACCGCGCATTGGGCTGCGAGGTCATCCCGCTGTACTGCGAAGTGGACGGCGCCTTCCCCAACCACCACGCCGATCCGACCAAGAAAGAGAATCTGACCGAACTCATCCGGCTGGTGAAAAAACACAAGGCGGATATCGGCATCGGCTTTGACGGCGACGTGGACCGGCTCGGCGGCTGCGACGAAAAGGGCGCCATGCTCGCCGGTGACCGGCTGCTGGCGCTGTTCGCGCGCAGCATCCTGAAGGACAAGCCGGGCGCGACGATTCTCGGCGAAGTAAAATGTTCGCGCGGTCTCTACGAGGACATTACGAAGCACGGTGGCCACGCGGTGATGTGGCGCACGGGACACTCGCACATCAAGGCGGCCATGAAGAAGCTGCACGCGGAACTGGCCGGCGAGATGAGCGGACACATCTTCTTCAAGCACCGCTGGTTCGGTTTTGACGATGCCATCTACGCGGGCGCCCGGCTGCTGGAAATCGTGGCGGCCGGCAAGGAACCGTTGAGCGCGCATCTGGCCACCATCCCCGAACGCTTCAGCACACCCGAAATTGAGTTCTCCTGCGCAGACAACCGCAAGTTTGAAGTTATCCGCAAGGCAACAGCCTATTTCAAGGTTGACCTCGGCCTCGACGTGGTCACCATCGACGGTGCCCGCATCGAGTTCCCCGACGGCTGGGGCCTTATTCGCGCCTCAAACACGGCCCCCAAACTCGTGATGCGCGTCGAGGCGGACACGAAGAAGCGCATGGCCCAGATCGAGAAGCTTATTCGCGACAAGGTCAATGAATTGATCGCCTGAGCTTCCGCCTTCGAAGTTTATGGGAGAGTAAAAGGTCGCTTTGCAAAGGTGAGAATCCGGACATCTCCTTTGCCCAAAACGACTTATGTGGAGTGCGGACCGCCGTCCCGGTTCTTGCAGTCAGAAAAGCACGGCGGCAACGACTTGACTTGAGCAAATTCGTTTCAGATGTGGTAAAATAAAGTTGCTCAACGCCCTGATGGGCGTTTCTCCTTCCGCGGAGGCCTGGTGCGACAACGTATCAGGCCTCTTAACTATTTCTGGGCCGGTTGCGACGCCGTCGCGGCGCGGCCCTTTATCAGATAGTCTGACAAGGACTGGCGCAACTGTCTAGCCAATTCCGGCTCTTTGCCCAAATTGTTCTGCGCAGTACGGCTGCTCTGAAAGAGGGGTACGTCCACGAATTCGAGCACGGCCTCCGTGCCCACGCTTTGCAGGGTGAACGGGTCCAGCCCCGACTGCCAGGCGAAGCGCCACCGTCCGGAACGGACGGACAATGCCACCGGATTGCCCCGCATCGAAACGCAGTCGCGAAACTCGCCCTGCCGGGCGAGGTCCACACCGTCCAGCCCGGGCGGCACGGCCAGGCCGCACTGGGAGAGCAGCGTGGGGACCACATCGCACAGGGTGGCAGGCACCTTCCTTGTTCTGCCGGCCTGTCCGGGGACGCGGAACAGCAGGGGCACGCGCAGGGCCGCCTCGGTCAGGCCGGAATGAAGCACATTCTTCTGCGTGACGCCGCCGGACGCGGTGAAATCGGGTCCCCACGTTGAGGTGACAACGATGACGGCATCCTTCGAGCCGGGCAACGCGTCCAACCGTTCCAAAAAGGCGTCCAACCGCCGGTCCAAATCGAGAAGCACCGTGTCATACAGGTCCAAGACATTGGTGGTCCGGCCCTTGCCCAGGAACCCCTCGCCATACCGGTCCAACCGCTGAGGGGCGCGCAGTTCGCGCAGCCGCACGAACACAAAGCAAGGGTCAGCGGGGTGGGCCTCAATCCAGTCGCCGGCTTTGGCAAGAGTGGCGGCGGAACTGCCGGGCAGCGGCTTGGGCGGCGCGGATGAACCGGGCACCGACGGCGGCACGTCCATGGGCGCGGCGTCGTCGAAGAGCAGAAATCCGCGGTCGCAACCGGAACCCTGCACCAGGTCGTCCCCATCGACGCCGCGGCCCTCGGTGAAGGCCGCCGTATGATACCCGGCGGCGCGGAGCGTGTCGGCGAGAGTGACGGCGGGCGTACTGTCCGGCGAAGGCACGTGCCCTTCGAAATACTCGTGCCGAAGGGGGTTGACGCCGGTCAGCAGCGACATGCATGCGCCGGGCGTTTCCGGTGAAGGCGTGTAGGCCTGGTCGAAGACGGACATGGATGTTGCACGCGCCTTGAGCGCGGGCGTGGTTTCGCGGCTGTAGCCGTAGAGGCTCATGTTTTCGGCACGCAGCCCGTCCAGCGCGATGATGACAACCGACTTCTTCTTCGCGTTGCCGGGGCGGTCGATGAACCATGGGCCGGACATGGTCAGGCGCCGGTCCGTGGCGATGACGGGGCGCAGCCCGGCCTTGGCCAGCCATTTTTGGCCCGGCAGGGCGCTCCACTGCACATCCACCGCGTCATACTTCTCGGGAAGCCTTTCGGCGGGCACACGAAACTCACTCCATTGACCGTCGGCAAGCGTGGCCTGTTCTTCAAAGGAAGCGGATTTTCCGCCGCCAAAGGCCAGGGTCACATAGGCTGTTTCAAGCCGGGCGGGGTCGTCTTCGGGCTGGGAAAGGTAGAATACAAGGTCGCCATCCCCATGGAGCCCGGTGAGCGGCAGATGGGCGGCGAGCCCTTCGCGCAGGTCACGGGCCCGGGTCCAGGTGGTGCCGGCGCGCACCGCCGTTTCGGGAGCGGCGGCGACCGTTGTGTTGCGCAGCGCGGCTGCGGCAAGCTGCTGCTGGGCCACGAACGCGCCGAACAGCGCGGCACCCGCCGCCGCAAGGTAACCGAGCGCGGGCAGGGGCGACGCGGGCCTGGACTGCAAAGCACCGAAGAAGACCACCAGTTTCAGGAATGTGTGGGGGCCGACGAAGGCGGCGAAATAGATCAGCGGCTCGTACTTGTGCAGCACCGCCCAGGGCCACGGCACCGAGATGTGAATCAAATAGGGCAAAAGCACCAAGGCCATCGCCTGCGCAACCATGTCGCACACGAGCGGCAGTGGGGAACGGGTGGGCTTGATCAGCCGCACCGAGGCCATGAAAACGAGTTCAAAGCCCATATAGGCAAGGGCCACGGCCGTCACCGTCAGCATTCCGGAATGAAAACCGGATATCAAACCGGCGGCGGCAAGCATGCGGCGAACCCACACGCCGACGAGTCCGCCGGCGAGACCAAGGCTCACCAAATAGAACGGTACAGTCACAGGTGTATCCCCAAGGCGGCGACCAGAGCAGTCAAAGCGTTAAGGATACGCATTGAAGGGGAAGACCGCAAGAAAAAGGGGCGGAGTTCAGGCAGGCTTTGGAGGAGCGAATCCTCATGGAAAACGGGCCGGTCCCGAAGGACCGGCCCG
>CAIJOU010000645.1 GCA_903822375.1 Candidatus Hydrogenedentota bacterium | reverse complement strand
CTTGATACCATGGCGATGGTCATCATCTTCGAGCGCTGGTGGCGAAAGCAGAACCCTGCATGGCAGAGGCCGATGAGGCATTAAAGCGGGCCGTTTTTTAGCACCACGTTCCTGATCGTCTCGCAAGCCTCATCAATGGACTGTTCGAGTGACTTGCCGCCTCCAGCGGAATACATTACGAAATTCGTGCCAAGGATGTCGGTCGGTATCTTCAGCTTTTTGCCGCGAGGGGCCACAACGAATGCCCGTTTGCGATCTGTGGCTCCCATGAACAGGCCGAGCTCAAATATCACGTTGTCGCGAGGGCCACCGTGGCGTTTTCCCCGGCAGAGAATTACATCGTCGGGTGCGAATACCATCACGGCGAAATCGGAGCGCCGAGCCTGCTCTTCCAATGATTCCAGCGTGAACTTGCCAGGCTCAAAAACGCCCCTGCGTCCATACGATCGCCTCTGCGACCTTATCCATGGTCTTCTTCACCGCCATCGCCGCCTTTTTGGATTCGGTTGACGAGGCAACGAAGACGCGGGGGACAAGGTTGTGGGGCCGGATGCCTTCTAAGTCTAAACGGGTCTTTGGACCCACTTGGACTGGGCGCGCCATCATGCGGTCCCACAACAGTTCACGGCGTTTTTCCAGAGTTGAGTTTGGGACCCATTTAGCCCCCAAATGGCCTCCAAAATTGGCAAGTAGTATCAGATCGCAGTATCAGATTTCGGTGCGGACTTCGGCCTCCACCTGGAGGCCAACTGGAGTAGTTTCCTGTTGAGTGTAGGCACTTCACGAAGCTGCATCGAGGGCCGGGGCTTCGGGCTTTGGCCCGGCCTTTCGCCAGAACGCCGCCCAACCACGAATCTTTGCGGCGTCAGTCGCAAAGGTTGGCGTCAGACCCGCGGGCAGTCCGGTGGGAACCCGCCGGCGCGGGCGCCAGCGCTCTGAACTACCTCAGCGCTTACGTCTCGCGCACCGCCATCACCAATGCGCGGATGGTTAGGGTGGATGAAAGCTCCGTCACCTTCCGCTGGAAAGACCGCGGCCACCATAACAAGACCCGGCTGATGACCCTGCCCGGCGTGGAGTTCACAGCCCGTTATCTGCGCCATGTATTACCCACAGGACTGCGGTCCATCCGCTACTACGGCTTTTGCCATCCGGCAGCCAAAGCCCGCCGAATGCGCGTCCAACTGCATTCGGGCAGAGCGGTGGAACTGGGCCATACCCAGTCGATCCTACCCGATGACCTGACCGAGCCGGGTTGCCCTCCGTGTCCCAGGTGCGGCCATGCCACCCAATTGATCTTCACTCTGGCGCGGTGGTATTCAGAGCGGGGACCACCAGCCATGCCCACACCGCTCCCCAGCTCCTCCTTAGCCGCCGCATGAACAGCGCACGCACAAAACACCTCCCGCCGCGCTCGCGCACCGCTTGTACTTCGCGCCGAAATACTGCCGCCTTGAGCGGACATTTTCTGAGTCGCCCCACCTTTGGGCACGCGGCCAGGCCCTTACGAAACAAACTCACACTACAACAGACCTGCCGCGGGACCGCCCAGAGAGTCCATGGGCCTCAAACCTTCGGGAATCACAACTCCCTCCCGGAACACAAGCGCCATAGGACTTAGCCACT
>CAIJOU010000644.1 GCA_903822375.1 Candidatus Hydrogenedentota bacterium | reverse complement strand
TAGGTCCCCCTTTGAAGGGGGTGCCGCGAAGCGGCGGGGGATGTTGTGTTCGGACATGTGCGCAAGAACCCACATCCCCCTAAGTCCCCCTTCGAAGGGGGACTTAAGACAGTCCGCGTGCCGGGGTCGTGATGGCATGCAGACGGCGCGCACCGTCTTCGCGCACCGTTGTGACCCCGGAAGGCCGGCAGGGATGTTCCCGCCTGCGCGGGAATGATGGGCGCTCCCAGTTCAGATCGTGAAGCTAAACTCTATGGGCGGGTCGAGGGTGGGCGCGCGAAAGGTCCATTTGCCACCGGCAATGCCGATGATTTGGGTTTGGAGCCCGCACACGGGAAGATAGACGGCGGGACACGCCGCGGACACGGGACCGACAGCAACCAGGGTGAGGGTGTGCGCGTCCGCGTTGACCGCGATATAGGGACGGCCGCCAAGAGCGACGTTGCCTTCGCAATCATTGCCGTACTGCGCGGTCGGGCCCGCGATGCGGATTCCGTTGATGAGCGCGCCCAACGGCAGGATTTCGGCGACCCACTCTTTGGGCTGCGAACCGCAGGCGATCCACTGCGATGCCTTCATGTTCGCCGTGGTTGCAGTCACGGCACGCACGAGGTCCGGCACGTCAAGGCGACCCTCTCCCATGGCGCCGCAGCCCGGTCCCGAATACGAGAAGGAGCCGTGCTGCAGGAAGTGCCATGCGCTCAAGGGCATCTGGAATCCTTCACTCCAACCCGTGTGTATGGCCGGATTGACGATTCGGAGTTCGCCCACGGCGGACTCTTGATGGCACACGGGGCAAACCCAAATGCAGTCCACCTGGTAATCGAAGCGAACCACGTAGGGTTGGTCCGTGGGAAACTGCTGGGCAAGTTCGGGCGGGTTCAAGCCGTTCTGCGGGGTGCCTGCCGAGTCGAACCACGGCATCTGGCTGATTGCTTTGACCATTTCGCGCGCCAGGTCCACGCCGTCGGGGACGCCGTTGAGGTCCTCATCGGGATTGGCCGGGTCGCTTTCGAGCGCCAATTCCTCCGCGTCTGACAGGTAATCGCCGTCCTTGTCATCGGCGATCACGCCCAGGTGCGGGTCGGGCACCACCAGCTTGATGTAGTCATTGTAGACGGCGGAGTAATTGCCCGCGCCGTCCAGGAACTGCACGCGCACAGTGTGATAGCCGAGCCCTTCGGGCAGCGTGTATGGGCGCGTAGCCGCCACCGATTCCCAGGCGGTCCATGCATATCCGTTGTCGCTGAAGCGCATGCGCGTGACACCCGCGCCCGTCACGCTACTGCCCGTCGTCGCGTCCGACCAGGTCAACCCCAGTGTGACCGCCCGCAGCATGGTGGTCGGCGCGCCGTTGTTGATGATGATGCTGCCCTTCGGCGGCGTGGTGTCCAGCCGTATATAGTCGCTGAACGCCGTCGAACGGTTGTTTGCCCTGTCGAGGTACTGGACGCGCACCGTCTTGTAGCCGTCGCCGGCGAACAGGGTCCAAACCCGCGTGGCCGCCAACGCCTCCCAGGCCGTCCATGTCGCGCCGTCATTGCTGAAACGCATGCGCGACACGCCTGAGCCGCCGTTGCCGTCATCCCAGGTCAGTGCCAGCGTGACAGTCGCCGAGTTGGTGGTGGAACGGTTGTTGTTGATAACGATGGTGCCCGTCGGCGGCGTGGTGTCCGTTGCCGTGAACGCGGCGCTGACCGTCTTGTTGCCGTTCATGACGATAGTGCCCGAGCCCAGGACGGTTAAGACGGCGGGTTGCACCTCGGCACCGTTCGAGCCGGTCCATGCGCTGAACCTGAATCCCTGATATGCGGTGGCCATCAGCGAGACCGTTGTGCCCGCCGGATACCCCCCGTTCGGCATGGCCGGAGACGCGGTGACCTTGCCGTTGACAGGGGGCGTTATGGTGAGCGTGTACGAGGCGATGACCGGTCCCGCGTACGCCTCCAACGGACAGCTTGCGAGCGCAAGAGACAGGGCTACAAGCACAAGCCCAAATACCCATGACATTCTGTTCATCGTGCGCCCTCCTTTGTTGGAGCGCCCGGCGGCATAGAACCCCCACGAGGGCATCCATTCCTCCGGAGCCCGGCCAAAGATGAAACTGCTTATAATGTTAACTCTTAGTATAGGACGAACGGTCGGTGGCGTCAACGCAAATCTTTGGTTCCAAATCGCACAAGAACGTGGAAGAGGCTTCCAGCCTCTTTCTTCGACGGCCACTTGCGCGCGTCCGCGCGCAAGAAACGCGGCAAGATGCCGCGTCTACTTTTGCGCCCGGCTTTGGCCGGGGTGTATAAAGTTCAACAAGAACCTGAGCGACAGGGTTGTGGCATGGTCTCCCGACCATGCCATCCTGCCGACCGCAGGTCTCCCCGCGCATGGTTAGAGGAGACCTTCGGTCGAATGTGTGGCGTGGTCAGGAAACCACGCCACAACGGACAGACCAATACAAGAACGTAATTCGGAAGGAATCCCGACATGTCCGACGAACTGACGCCCGAACTTATTGAAAAACTGCTGTCCGTGGACAG
>CAIJOU010000643.1 GCA_903822375.1 Candidatus Hydrogenedentota bacterium | reverse complement strand
TCCCGTGATGCGCTGCCGCGTGGCCGGGTCGCCCCGCTTCGAAACACTGTTGCCGCCCACCGCCGAGGCCCGCGCCCGCATGATTCTCGCGGCCGACATCGGTCCGAAATCCTACGTGATTAAGAACGGCCTGTATCCCCGGTGCGACTTTGCCAATCCGCTCCTCGGAGAGCGGCTCCTGGGACCCTACCGCGTCGAGACCACCTATTACGACCGCGACTATCACCCGGCAGGCGAGGCGCCCCGGAAGGGGCGCTATGGCGCCGTGATACGCATTGTTCCGGCATCGGGCGCCGCCCCCGTGATTCGGTATCGCAGTGTATACAGCATCCCGGAAGGCTTCGACGGATTCAGGTGGCTGCTCAACGCCCCCACGGACGGGGGCACCGTGCACCCGGCATTCGCTGTGCCCGAGAAGACACAGCAGGCTTACGGAGAAAGCATAGGCCGGTTTCACGACATGCAATTGCTCCAGAGCCTTGCCACGTCCCAGGATTTGGCCGTGCTCCTCGCCGGCTTGAACGAGGCGGGCGACGCACCCGCGCCGGTGCGCCGCAACAACGACCCTTGGGCGGCGGACCGGCAGTGGTGGACCGGTCTGAAACGCGCACTCCGCAATGAGCCCCCAGCGGCACCCTTTGTCTGTCCCCGACCCCTGGAGGGTCCGCCCGCACCGGTGCTACGGGAAGGCAACGAAACCGACGCGGGCATGAAATCCGGCGCTGCCGCCGCCGTCGACACCATTCTGAATGAATGGTCCGCCGCCAGCGGCGAGCCCTTCGCCGTGGCCGTGGCGCACGACGGCGTGCTCTTCTTCCACAAGGCCTACGGCACGCGCCAGGCCAAACCCATGACGGAGGACACCAAAAGCTGGATGGCCTCCATCAGCAAGTTCATGTCGGGCACGCTCATGATGATGCTGGTCGATCAGGGACTGGTAAACCTCGATGATCCGATAGACCGATTCCTGCCTGAATTCCACGGCGCACCCGGAATCATGCTGACTGTGCGCGATTTGTACGTGCACACCAACGGTCTCGCGCTCGGCTACCGGTCCGACCATTGGGGCGACGAGATGCACGACCTCGAACAGGTTATCGCCGGATACTACCCCTTCCTCAAACCCCGTGTGCAGCATACTTACAACGGTGTAGGCTACGCGGTCGGCGGCAAAATCATCGAGGCGGTTTCGGGCGAGGCGCTGACCGCCTTCTTTCTGAACCATCTGCTTGAACCGCTGGGCATGTGCCACACGGACGCAATTGACGGATCGGCCCTCACCCGCAGCACGGCTCTGGACATGGTGCGCCTGGGCCAGATGATGCTCAACGGCGGCGCCTACGGCGACAAGCAGTTCCTGCGGCCCGACACCGTCCAGAAAATGATGCCGCGGCCGCTGACCGACCTGCTGGGTCCCGAAACAAAGATAGAGTGGGGCATCGGCGCCGTGCGCATGCCGGAGGAGGGGCTCTCACCCAAGACATTCGGCCACGGCGCAGCCTCCTCCGCCACGCTGCGCATCGACCCCGAACACCGGCTCGTAATCGTGATGACCCGCAACACCGCGGGACCGCGGTTTGGCGAATATCATCCGCGCTTTATCCGGGCCATCACGGAACATTTGCCCGACTGAACGAACGGTTCACCTCGCCTATTGCATATCGGGCTCAAAATAGAGACAATGTGACGGCATTTCCGGTGCGATGGGGCGCTTCGGACAACGGGGATGATGCATGGCAGACGGGCTGTACGACGAGAAAATGCTGGACGACGCACGCCGCGAGTTGACCGCCGCGTTCGGCATGGGCCTTTATGGGTTCACACTCGATGGGACCGTGCTGTTCATCGACGTGCCAGCTTTCCGTCTGTTCTCCCTCGAATACCAGTATCCCGACCCTGCGGCGGTGGGCGGAAGACCCTTCTCCGAACTGCCGGGCGAACAGACCCACATGGAAATTTGCCGGCAGTTGCAGGACCAGCCGGTCGTCCGCGGCCAGGAATGGACGCTGCAGCTCCCCTCGGGCGAGATGCGCTGGGTCTTTGAGGATGCAAAACGCGTGCAGGACCCGCCCGACGGCCGTTTTGGCGGCATTGTTTACGGGCTGTCTGTTGTGCGCGACATTACAGCGCGAAAACACAAGGAATCCCTGCTCCTCGGCGATCAGCTCAAATACCAGACGATTGTTGAGACCATGCAGGAGGGGTACTACGAGATCGACCTGAACGAGCGCCTGGTCTTTTTCAACAGGGCTTTGGCCAACCTGCTGGGTGAGGCGGAAGAGCACCTGCTGGGCACGGACTTCTTCAAGCGCTACTGTCCGCCGGAATACGTCGAAAAAATGCGCAGCGTCCATCTTTCGCTGGCCGCGGGGGAGGACGTGAATCCCATTGCCGAACTGATCATTGCCCGTGCCGACGGTTCAGAGGCCGTGCTGGACGTGTCTGTGGCCGTAATGAACGACCAACAGGGCATGCCCACAGGGTTTTGCGGCATCTGCCATGACGTGACGGACCGCAAGCTGGCCGAGGCGGCGGCAAAAGCCTCCGAGGCACGGTACAATCAGCTCTTTGAAGAGGCCAATGATGTTGTCTATACCCACGACATTCATGGTTACTTCACCTCGCTGAACAAAGCCGGGGAGCGCCTCAGCGGATATCGCCGCGAAGAGCTTTATCGCAGGCGCATTTTCGATATCGTCGTGCCCGAGCAGCGGGAAATTGTCCTCGAGATGGTCGAGCAGAAGATGCTGGCACGGGAGGGTTCGACGCAGTACGAACTCGAGATCCTCACCAAAGAGGGACGACGGGTGCCCTTGGAGGTGAGCACACGGCTGCTCTTCGTGGGCGACCGGCATGTGGGCGTCATGGGCATTGCGCGCGACATCACGGAACGCCGCCACGCCGAGGAGCAACGGCTGCGTCTGGAGCAGCAGATACTGCACGCCCAGAAACTCGAGGGGCTCGGCGTGCTCGCCGGCGGCATCGCCCACGACTTCAACAACCTGCTGGTCGGCGTGCTCGGCAACGCGGGACTTGCGCTGCGCCGCCTGCCCAAGGACTCCCCGCTGCACACCTACCTCAAGCGGATCGAAACGGCCGCCCAGCGCGCCGCCGAGTTGACCAGCCAGATGCTTGCCTATTCCGGCCGCAGTTCCTATGTGGTGCGTCCGCTGAACCTTTCCAAACTCATCTCGGAGATGCCCGATGTGTTTCGGGCGAGCATTCCCAGCCAGATTGACCTGGAGTTCGCCTGCGACCCGGACCTGCCCTCCATCGTGGGCGACACGCCCCAGTTCCATCAGATCCTCGTTAATCTGATCACCAACGCCGCCGAGGCCATCGGCGAGCGGGCGGGTTTCATCCGGGTGAGCACGCGCCTCACTCACATCGCCGCCGACATGCTGGACCAGTTCTATTTCCAGGAGAAGTGCGCTCCGGGCGAATACGTCTGCCTTGAAATCGCCGACAACGGCTGCGGGATGAATGAAGAACAACTGGCCCGCCTCTTTGACCCCTTCTACACCACCAAGTCCACCGGGCACGGGTTGGGGCTGGCCGCGATACTCGGAATAGTGCGCGGGCACTGCGGCGCCATCCAGGTGGAGAGCCGCCCCGGCGAGGGAACGACCTTCCGGCTGTATTTCCCGGTGGCATCCAAGAGTGACGCCGCCGCCTCTGCAACAACACCCGCAGCGGGCC
>CAIJOU010000642.1 GCA_903822375.1 Candidatus Hydrogenedentota bacterium | reverse complement strand
GGCGCGGATCGTGTGCTCGTCCACGGGATAACTGTGAAAATCCTCATAGCGGAGAATGCCCTGGACTGCGGCGAATTCAGGAAGATAGGCCCCAAGAAGACCCGTCCGGGCAACTTCGCGCAACGCACTTCCGGCCTGAAGGGGACGGTTGCAGATCGCCATGAAGTACCGCCTGACGACATCGCTCGTTCGAAATTCGTCGTTGACGAGATGAAGGCTGTTGGTCACCCAGTGCGCGGCCGCCGCCCCAAGCGGAACAGTACGCCGCGCCGATTCCCAAAAGATCTCCATCAAACGCGTGGGGTTCTCCACAAACCAGTTCTTGTCGGAGGGATCAACGCAAAGCTGGCCGTGGTAGACGGAAAGATGTGACCTTCCGGGTTGGCGCTGGTCAAACAGCGCCGCCATGGACGGCTGATCACATACCCGGGCGGCAATCTGGAGAAAGCCGCGAACCTTTACGGCCGCCGCGTAATAGTCCTCCATAAACCGGCCTACCTCCTGGTTGGTCCCGACGCCATAGCCGAACACACCGGCGATGTGTTTCTGCATGGCGAAGGTGAGGCGGTCTTCGGGGCGGCCTGTGAAGAAATGCAGCTCGTTTCGGATGCGCCAGATGAAATCGAGACCGTCCAGCAGGTCAAGATGCTCTTGCGGTGTGATATGGCCGAGACGCAGCATGTCATCCAGGGACATTTGCCCGTGGGCAAGGATAACCATCCAAAGCCCCGCATGGAAATCGCGGAGTCCGCCGGCATTTTCCTTGATGTCCGGTTCGAGGGCGTACAGGTCCTGGTGCTCAAGCGGAAGATCCTGTGCGCGTTCACGGCGCCTGACGTCCTGCAGAACTTGAGCCCGCGTCTTCTCGTTAATGTCGGAAAGCAGCAACTTCAGGCGGCCGAGCGTTGTGTTGTCTCCGAGCAACAGCCGGGCCTGTGCGTAGGTGGTGAAGACCTGTGCGTCGTCGGAGGCGAGGGCCGCCGCTTCGGTCACACTGTGCAGCGAATAGCCGGCGTGAAATCCCACGTCCCAAAAGAAAGGCATCAGGAAGTTGTTGAGTGTCTCAATTTCCCGGTCCAGGGCATTGTCGAAGAGCAGGGAGACGTCAAGGTCCGAACTTGGGCTCATCTCGGCCCGTCCGTAGCCGCCAAGTGCGCAGATGGCCACGCGGCTCATGAGAATGTCGGCGTTGCGGCTTCTGGCAAGTCCGAAATGGACGGCTGCTTTGACAACACCGTCGCAAAGGGCGGTGAGATTGCGCAGCACATTGGAACCGGATTCGCCCGACGCATGACGCTGTCGGATGGTGTGTCGTTCCGTTTCCATGTGCGCGCGCACTGCGGAGACGCATTCCCCGTAAGGGATTTTGCGGAAAGAGGCAGGGTCAGTGTGCGCGAGGTTTACAAGCGTTTCGAGGGACATGTCTGTGACTAAACTCATTGTTTTCCCGATCCCGGGGTTTCTTTGGACGCGGTATCCTGGGGGGGGGCATTGCCGGTCGGCGCATGGTCCACGAACGCCATGCGATCATCCTGAACCCAACCGCGGTCACCGCCGGCGGTGCTGACCAGCACCCATCCGGTTTCCATGCGTTCCACACGAACTCGATCACCTTCATATAGAAGGAAACGCGGTGGCTCATCAGGATTCTTTCCAAAGAACACGGGAACCTCGGTCTGGGCCGCAACGGCGAGTGCAAGGGGGTGGGCCTTGGCCCACCCGGCACCGAGGGAAAGTGTGGCCGCAATTCCGACCAGCACCGCCGCCACGCGAAGGAACCGCACCGGCCGCAGGGCGCGCAGCGCCAGAAGGGCCCAAAACAGCGTCCAGCCTGCGATTCCGAGATAAAGCACCGTATTGAAGGACAGACCTTCGGCCCAAAAGAACAGGGCCTGTTCGACATCGCCGGGAAGAGGACGGGGAAGATTGCGGCGGGTGCCCTTCAGCACGGTGTCCAGATTCTGCCGGGCCGCATCCATTTTCGGGTCAAGTTGGAGCGCCCGTTCATACATGGCCACTGCCTTCCCGACACTTCCTGCCCCGTGGTACGCGTTGCCGAGATTGTAGAAGAGCACCGGGTTTTCGACGTGCGCCGACACGAGTTGTTCGTACTGGGCTATCGCGGCAGGAAAGTCCCCGGAACGGAACGCCTGATTTGCGCCGGCGAAAGTGGCGTCATACATGTCTGCGCCGAGGGTG